>CALMCS010000247.1 GCA_937862875.1 uncultured Comamonadaceae bacterium | reverse complement strand
CACAGCGGCTTGCGTTCGGCTGTAGCACTCGAGCTTCTTGAGAATCGCTGTGACATGCACTTTCACGGTGTTCTCCGCAAGCCCCAACTCGTGCGCGATTTGCTTGTTGAGCAGGCCGTCGGCAAGACACAGCAACACCCGAAATTGTTGGGGCGTGAGTTGTGCGAGTTTGGCGGCCAGTTCCGCATCGGCCTGGGAACGTTCTGCCGCCATGGGTGGAAACGAAATGCCGCCGTCGAGCACGGTTTGAATCGCCGCCGCCATGTCCTCGGCCGCGGCGGATTTGGGGATGAAGCCCGCCGCACCGAATTGCTGAGCGCGCCGGATCACGCGCGGGTGTTCGTTGGAGGAGATCACCACCACGGGGACTTGCGGATATTCACCGCGTACATGCAGCAGCGATGAAAAACCGCGCGCGCCCGGCATGGCCAGATCGAGCAGCACGAGTTCGATTTCGGGGTGTTCTTCGAGGGCGACCCGCAGCGTGGGTGCGCTGGCGGCTTCCAGTGTCTGGCATTGCGCGAAGCGCTCGCGCAGCAGCTGAATCAACGCGGCGCGAAACAGCGGGTGATCGTCGGCAACCAGCAGCGTGGACAACGGGGGTTCTTGCATGGCGTGCAGTCTGCCACGGCGCGGCGATCTTCGCCTTGACATGAAAAATCGCTGGCCCAGCGTTGGCAACGGCGCATGCTTTGAGCAGGCCCGCCTGCCGCTAACATCGCGCCATGGCACTCAATTGGATCTGGATTGGTTTTTTTCTCACCGCTTTCATCACCGCCATCGTGCGTTGGTGGCTGGGAGAGGACGGTATCTTTCAAGCATTGCTCACCGCGATGTTTGATGGGGCGCGCTCGGGCTTTGAGATCTCGCTCGGCCTGGCCGGGATCATGGCGCTGTGGCTGGGTCTGATGCGTGTCGGTGAGAAGGCCGGAATGATCGAGCTGCTGGCACGCGTGGCCAGCCCGTTGCTCACGCGGCTCTTTCCCGGCGTGCCCAAGGGGCACCCGGCGCAGGGGGCGATGACCATGAACATCTCGGCCAACCTGCTCGGGCTGGATAACGCGGCCACGCCGCTCGGGCTCAAGGCGATGCGGGAGCTGCAGTCGCTGAACACCGACAACAAGGACGGACCGGAGGCTGCCAGCAACGCGCAGATCATGTTCGTGGTGATGAACACGGCGGGGCTGACCTTGATACCCACCTCGGTGATCGCGATTCGCCAGAGCGTGGCGTTGAAGCAGGGCCTGGGAGCGAACTTCAACGCAGCGGACATTTTTCTGCCGACCCTGATCGTCACCTTCATCTCGCTGCTGGCCGGCGTGATGGCCGTCGCCGTGTGCCAGCGCCTGCCAATCTGGCGGGCGAAGTTGCTGGTGCCGGTGCTGCTGGTCGGCGGCGTGTTGGTGGCCGCCGTGGCGGCTCTCGCACGTTTGCCGGCCGAACAGGCGGCCCGAATTGCCGGCACCACGGGCGCGGCCTTCATTCTGGGCATCGTGATGCTGTTTCTGGTGGTCGGGGCATGGCGGCGTGTGAACGTGTACGACGCGTTCATTGAAGGGGCCAAAGAAGGCTTTGGCGTGGCCATCCAGATCGTGCCGTTCCTGATTGCCATCCTGGTGGCGATTGGCGTGTTTCGCGCCGCCGGCTGCATGGACGCGATTCTGGCGGCCATTGGCTCGGGGGTGACGGCGCTGGGCTGGAACACCGATTTCCTGCCGGCGCTGCCCGTGGGGCTGATGAAGGTGCTGTCCGGCGCGGGGGCACGCGGGTTGATGATCGACGTGCTGCAGACCTACGGCGTGGACTCGTTCGCCGGGCGACTGGCGGCGATTGTCCAGGGTTCGACGGAGACCACGTTCTACGTGCTGGCGGTTTATTTTGGCAGCGTGGGGGTGCGCCATACCCGCCACGCACTGGCCTGCGCCCTGTTTGCGGACGCTGTGGGGCTGATTGCGGCCATTGGGGTGGGGTACGCCATGTTGCGCTGATGGAGCCCGTCAGCGGCCCTGAAACGCTCCCAGGGCCCCATTGGCGGCGGAACAAAAGGAACCGGAACATCGACTGCGCACCACCGCTTCGGCTCTGCCGAAGCGGTTTTTTTTGGTTCTGGAAAAGTTATTCAGAGTTATCCACAGAAATTCACACGTTTTCCACACATCAGTTCAGGAAAAACAAAAATTTCGAGGCGCTGCTTTTCAAAAATGAAATGTCAAACCGCGCGATGTCTCCAAAGTTGTCCTGTAGTTCTTCTTTATTGATGTTATTTAAGAATAATAGTAATAGTAGGGGCGAGGGGTACCTGTGGATAACCTGTTTTTTGTTTTTTGAATCAGCGACTTATCCAATTCAGAAACATGTGGAGCCGACCGGGCTGCTGCTGCACCCGAAATGGGGACAACTTTGAAGAACCGCCGGCACCTGTGTATAACTAGTGGGTTGTTAGAGATTCATCCTCAAAGTTATCCACATGGCGTTTTCTCACTGAGTTTTCACGCTCAATGCACTGTGTATATTGTGTTTATAGCTATATAAAACATAGCAATTTGAAGCACCAGCGAAGGCTTGATCACAGTGAAGAAAGTGCGCTGGACAACTTGAGAGGCCTCACAACGCGTTGCAAGCCAAATCCAGGTTCCAAAGAGATTTTTCGCGGTTTGCGTGACAATTGCGGTTTTCGAACGAACGACGAGATTTCCCAACGTGACCGATTCCGCAACTCCCTCCTCCGCTCCTCAACTGCCCGACCGCCTGTCCGTCGATCCGCGCAGCCCGCATCACCTGCCTGAAATGTTCGAGCAGGACATCGGCATCTTCTTCAATGGCAAGGAGCGTTTCGATGTCGAGGAATACTGTGTGAGCGAAGGCTGGGTGAAAGTGCCCGCCGGCAAGGCACGCGATCGCAAGGGCCGTCCCCTGTTGATCACTTTGAAGGGCAAAGTCGAGGCTTTCATCAAGCCGGCGGCCGTCTGATGGCCTGAAATTGAGGCAACTTCGTCCCCTGGACGAAAAAAAGGGAGCGTTTTTTAGCGCTCCCTTTTTGTTTTGCCTGTTATTTAAGCAGTGGTGCTTAAAGTTTGAGCAGTTGGCCTCTCACACCGGGTTCAGCATGCTGCCGCTGCGCAAAAAGTTATCCACATTGGCGAGCACGCAGTTCTGCATGTCGAGCCTGGTGTCGATGGTCGCGCTGCCCATGTGGGGTGTGAATACAGCTGTGGATAATTCACGCATAACTTTTGGCGCTCCCGGCTCGCCTTCCAGCACGTCAAGCCCGGCACCTGCGATGGTCCTGTGGATAAGTGCGTGGATCAATGCGGATTGATCGACCACGGAGCCGCGCGCGATGTTCACCAGGATGCCTTGTGGGCCCAGCGCGTTGAGCACGCGTTCGTTCACGATGTGAAAGGTGCTGGGTCCGCCCACGCAGGCGAGCACCAGAAAATCGGCCCATTCGGCGAGTGCCTCGAGGTCGGCCGTGAATTCGTACGGCAGTTGCGGCTTGGCGGAGCGTGCGGTGTAGCGCACCTGCATGTCAAAACCCATGCCGCGGCGCGCGATCGCCTGGCCGATGTTGCCCATGCCGACGATTCCCAGCCGTTTGCCGGAGACGCGCAGACTGAGCGGAAACTCTCCCAGCTTCACCCATTGCCCGGCGCGCACATAGCGATCGCCTTCCGCCACACGGCGCGCGGTGGCCAGCAGCAACGCCCAGGCCATGTCGGCCACGCAGGCGTCGAGGACGCCCGGGGTGTTGCTGATCTGGATGTTGCGCGCCTTGGCGGCGGCGACGTCGATCGTGTCAAAGCCCGCACCCCAGCTGCAGATGCCGCGCAGTCGGGGGAATTGGGCCATGGTGTCGGCGCTGCAACCGGCGCGCACGGTGGTCACCAGCAGTTCGACGTCCGAGGCGTGCGCGGCAAGCCACGCGTTCTGGTCGGGCTGTTCCCACAGTGCGGTGGCGCCAAAGTGCTCGCGCAGCTGCGCGTCGGCATGTTCGCCGACGGGCGCCAGTTGCGCGATGTGCAGGGGACGGTTGGGGTGGTGCAGACGGGTAGTCACTCGACCTTGGCGCCCGAGATCTTCACAGCTTCTGCCCAGCGCTTGGCCTCGGCATCGATGAGCTTGGAGAACTCCTGCGGTGGCAGGTTGTTCACTTCGGCACCCATGTCTTCGAGCTTCTTGGTGATTTCCGGTGTGGCCACGATGGCGGCGATGTCCTTGTAGATGCGGTCACGCAATTCCACGGGCAGCTTGGCGGGCGCAAAAGTGCCGAACCAGGTGGCACCCATGAAGCCCTTCATGCCTTGCTCCGTGAACGTGGGCACGTCCGCAACGGCCGACATGCGCTTGTCGTGGGCCAGCGCAATCGCGTGCAGCTTGCCGGATTTGATGTAGCTGGTGACTTCGGAGAGCGTGGCAAACGCCATGTCCACCTGGCCGCCGAGCAGGTCGGTGATCATCGGCGACGCGCCCTTGTAGGGCACATGCACGGTTTGCACGCCGGCCTTGGTCTTGAAGAGTTCTCCGGTCAGATGCTGCACGCTGCCGTTGCCGGGCGAGCCCATGCTGGCGCCACCGGGTTGGGCCTTGATCCACTTCACCAATTCATCCAGATTCTTGGCCGGGATCTTGGGCGTGGTGACCAGCACCAACGGAATCGTGGCGGTGAGCGTGATGGGGGTGAAGTCCTTGATCGGGTCGTAGCTCAGCTTGGGGTAGAGGCTGGCGCTGATGGTGTGGGTGGCGGTGGTCTCGTAGAGGGTGTAGCCATCGGGTGCGGACTTGGCGACGTTTTCTGCGCCGACGGTCGTGCCCGCGCCGGCGCGGTTATCCACAATCACGGCCTGGCCCCATCGGGTGCCGAGCTTGTCGGCGATCAAACGACCGATCACGTCGGTGGCACCACCCGGTGGGTAGGGCACGACCATGCGCACGGCTTTGGTGGGGTAGGCGGATTGCTGCGCGAGGGCGGGCGTGAGGCTGGCGCCTGCGCAGGCTGCGGCGGTGAGCAGGATGCGCAATGAGGCACGACGTGTGGTCATGAAGTCTCCGTGAAGTCAGTTGTTGTTGAAAGGCTGATCTTTTGCTGGTCGCAGCTTGTCTGGTGGTCCATCCGCGGGATGAACGACCAAGGCTGCGCCGAGTCTTGTCGTCCATTGAACCCGCGTGCACTCATCAACACAAATCGAAATTTGTCTATGATTTATAGGCAATGGCAATAAATATCAAATACCGGGCCGTCAAGGCCTTCTTGCTGGTGGCCGAAAGTCGTTCGTTCACCCATGCTGCCGGGGCGTTGGGCGTGACGCAGCCGTCGCTGTCGGCGTTGATTCAGGATCTGGAGGAGACGCTGGGTCTGAAGCTGTTTGAGCGGTCCACGCGCAACGTGGCGCTCACGGTGGCGGGCGATGAGTTCCTGCAGCGCATTCAACGTCCGCTGGCCGATGTGGAGGAGGCGTATCGCAGCGCACTGGATCTGTCGGCCGCGCGGCGCGGAACGGTGATCGTGGCGGCGTTGCCGTCCGCGGCGTTCGGGCTGGTGCCGATTGCGCTCGCGAGCCTGCGCGAGGTGCATCCCGCCTTGCAGGCCCGGGTGATCGAGGCGCACAACGATGAGTTGCTGGAGATGCTGCGCACCAACCAGGTGGAGTGCGCGATTGGTGCGATGACCGAGGCCGCTCCCGACCTGCACTTCGAGCCCTTGCTGACCGATGGCTACTACGCGGTGTTTCCGCATGGTCACGCACTGGAAGCCCTGCCCACGATTCGCTGGGAGCAATTGCTGCCGCATGATCTGGTGTTGCTCGCACGCGGATCGAATGCACGCGAGCAGTTCGATCGCGGCTTGCACGCGGGCTACATAGGAAGCGAGACGGCAGAGCCGGTGACGCCGCGCTATGACGTCACGCACATCATCACCGCCGCATCGATGGCGCGGCATGGTTTGGGTGTGGCGTTGCTGCCGAGGTTGGCGTTGCCGGAGTTGAATCTGAATGGCTTGATCGCGCGCCCGATCTTTGCGCACAACGCCCGGCGCGACATCGGCCTGATGCACCGCAGGGACCGCGTGTTGGGGCCTGCGACGCGCTACTTCATCGAGCAGTTGCGCAACGTCGTCGGGACGGTGGAGCGAGGTCTGCTGCCGTTGGATTGACGGCTTGTGCAGTCAGCGTCAGCGTCAGCGTTTTTTCTTCTTGGAAGTCTTCGCTGGTTCAGCTTCCGCAGCGAGGTCATCCAGAATCGGGCAATTGGGTTCGTCGTCGCCGTGACAGCATTGCACGAGCGTCTGCAGACTGCGTTGAATGGTCTGCATCGCGGCGATGCGTTCGGAGAGATTGTCGATGTGGGCCTGCGCCACTTTTTTCACGTGGGCGCTGGCGCGGTCCTTGTCTTTCCACAGGCCGAGCAGGGTGGCGATCTCATCCATCGAAAAGCCGAGATCGCGCGAGCGGCGAATGAAACGCAGCGTATGCACGTCGGCCTCGCTGTATTGGCGATAGCCACTGTCGGTGCGCGAAACGCCCGGCAGCAAGCCGAGCGATTCGTAATGTCGCACCATGCGCGCAGAAACACCTGCGCGCTCGGCGGCAGCACCAATCGCCACCGGCCCACTGGTCGCGCGGGCGGAGCTGGGGCTGGTGGTGGTGATGGAGTGCTGCTGCTGCTTCATCATCATCATGCGGCGACGGTGTAGCCTTCTTCGGTGATGGCTGCAGCGACTGCATCGCGTGACTTGTCGCTTTCGACGACCACTTGGCCGGTAGGCAGGTCGATCTGGACGATGGCATCTGCATCGACCTCACGCACCGCATGCACCACCGCACGCTCGCAATGGCCGCAAGTCATTCCTTGAACAGTGAACGTGTATTTCATAGATTGCTCCTCAGCGGTTGATTAATAACTCAATGATGTACCTTGACACGATGTCAGAGTCAAGCGACTGGGTTTGTATTTTTGGGTGCCGCTGATTTCACAGCGCCACGAGGTGCTCGTTGGCGCTGAGATCGTGGCAGTGGGAGACTCCAAGCATCGCGACGTTGCGGGAGATTTCCTGGCGCAGCAGGTCGATGGCGCGCTCCACGCCGGGTTGTCCGCGCGCCGCTGCGGCGAACAGCATGGGGCGGCCCACGAACACGCAGCGCGCCCCCAGCGCCAGCGCTTTCGCGACGTCGGTGCCGCGTCGGATGCCGCCGTCGATCATGACTTCCACTTCGCGCGGCACGGCAGAGAGCACCAGTGGCAGGGCTTGCAGACCGGAGATTGCGCCGTCGAGTTGGCGACCACCGTGGTTGGAGACGATGAGGCCTTGCGCGCCGATGTCGACTGCCTGTTTGGCGTCCTGCGGATGCAGGATTCCCTTGACGACCAGGCGGTGCGGCCAGATCTCGCGGATGCGTGCGAGATGCTGCCAAGTGAGGTGACCGCGGTCCATGTACGACTGCTGCACGCTGGCCGAGAGAACCGGTGCGCCGCGGTGTTCGTAGTTGTTCTCGAAATGCGGCATGCCGTGGTTGATCAGCGTGCGCGCAAAGGTGCCGAAGAGCCAGCTCGGATGCGAGATGCCTTGCCACGCGAGGCTGGGGGTGGGGCGCATCTGCATGCTGAATCCGGCGCGCATATTGTTCTCGCGATTGGCGGCGATCTGCACGTCGACGGTGACCACCAGGGTCTTGAATCCGGTGCGCAGTGCGCGTCGCACGAGCTTTTCGCGCGCGTCGTCCTGTGCGGGAAGATAGGCCTGAAACCACGCAGTGGGATTGGCGGCCAGGACGTCCTCCATGCGCGTGAGCGACGCGCCGCTCAGCACCATCGGAATCCCGGCCTTGGCTGCCGCTCGGGCCAGCGTGAGGTCGCCCTCGTAGGCCATCATGGCAGAGAGTCCCATGGGTGCAATGCCGAACGGAGCGGTGAAGGTTTCACCCATCAGTTCGATGTCCAGCGTGCGCTTGGAAACGTCGACCAACGCACGCGGCAGGAAGCCGTAACGCGCAAAGGCCTCGCGGTTCATGCGCGCGCCGGCATTGTCTTCGACCGCGCCACTCAAGTAGGCCCAGAGCGGGCGCGGCAGCTTCTTTTGCGCGGCGCGCTCGAAGTCGTGAAGATTGAGAAATCGGTGCAGGTCGGACATGAATCACCACTTCCTTGCGGGTTCGACAGAGTTATCTGAAGCTAACGGCTTCGGTGCAGTTTGGGGCATCCGCAAATGGAATGTGCTGACGAAATGTGGGATGGTGTCAGGACATGTTGAAAAAAA
>CALMCS010000246.1 GCA_937862875.1 uncultured Comamonadaceae bacterium | reverse complement strand
GTCTCAAACTGCAAGCCAGGAAACTGGTGCATGTAGCGTTTGAGCACCAGCGCAAACTGCGCGGTGGCTCCCATCACTCCGAATGGTCCTTGATAATCCCAATACACACCGCGCGTACGTTCGGGTGAAAGAGGCAGACCAGGCGCTGCTGACGGAATATCCAACGGCGTATCGGCACCAACCACCAACACACGATCAACGACGCCTGCCCGAATCATTGCGGCAGCGCGAATCAGCATCGCAGACGCGGATGCGCCTCCCTGATCTGCACGCAGCAGTATCTGCGGACTGATTCCCAGGTTCTCCGCTGTTGCAGCGGACCAATTCACGGTATGTGCGGCCTCGGCATGCGCAACACCCAAGCCCTGCCCGTTGAAATCGTCCTTGCTCATTCCCGCTTTTTGCAGCGCCAGATCGGCTGCCCAAGCGATGTACTCATCGACTGAGTAGTGGGTTTCACCCGGTCTTGCGCGGCTGTAAGGGGTTCGTCCATACCCCACGATTGCGACATCATCTTTGTGCATCTTTTGTCCCCGTTGTGTGTGCGTTGAATTACTGGCCGATGAATACCGGCGCGCGTCGCTCAGCAAAAGCGCGCATGCCCTCTTTCTGGTCTTGCGTATCGAACAAGGATTCAAATGCACGTCGCTCCAACAACAACCCTGCCGCGAGCGAGGAGTCGGCTCCAGCCAGAGCCACCTGCTTGATCAGGCGTACGGCGATAGGCGGACGCGAAGCGATCAACGACGCCAGTACCACTGCGCGCTCATCCAGTCGTTCGTCGTCGACGACTTCACTCACCAGCCCCATGGCCATGGCTTCGTCGGCCGAGATGGGCTCCCCCGCGAGCATCAAGTGCATGGCACGCCAGTAGCCCATTGCCCGCACCAGCCGTTGAGTGGCTCCGCCTCCGGGCATGATCCCGACGTTCACTTCGGGTTGTCCAAAGCGCGCAGTGCGAGCCGCGATGATGATGTCGGCGTGCTGAGCCAGCTCGCAACCACCACCCAGTGCCGGACCAGCCACGGCGGCGATCAAAGGTTTGCTGAGCTCAGAGATCGCTTTCCAAGTTTTGAGTACCGGCAATTGTGATACCGCTTGC
>CALMCS010000245.1 GCA_937862875.1 uncultured Comamonadaceae bacterium | reverse complement strand
TCGAAACAGTCGCGCAATTGCTGAGTCCACTTCTGCTTGTCCTGCGGATCGGCAAAACTTGCGTCGATGCTGTTGAATGCCAGCTGATAGGCATGCTGCGCGGTCAGCCCCGGGGCCTCGGCAAACAGGCGCGTGAAGTTGGTGTTCATGTAGCCGCCGAAGTAGGCCGGATCATCCGAGTTCACGGTGGCCACCAGACCGCCGTCGAGCAGTTGCTTGATGTTGTGATCGGCCAGGCGCGGGAACACGCAGAGCTTTTCGTTGGACAGCGGGCACACGGTGAGCGCGATGCGGTCCTTGGCCAGGCGTGCCATCAGGTCGGGATCCTGAATCGCCTGCACGCCATGGTCGATGCGCTCCACGTGCAAGACGTCGAGCGCGCTCCAGATGTAGGCTGGCGGGCCTTCTTCGCCGGCGTGGGCGACCAGATGCAGGCCGTGCTCGCGGCTCAGCTCGAAAACACGTGCGAACTTTTCCGGTGGATTGCCGACCTCGCTGCTGTCGAGTCCCACGCCGATGAACAGGTCGCGAAACGGCAGTGCCGCGTTCAGGGTCTCGATCGCCTGGTCTTCGCTCAGATGGCGCAGAAAGCACAGAATCAGATCGGCCGAAATGCCCTGCTCGCGCTCCGCGTCCTTGCAGGCGCGGTACAGGCCGTTGATGACCACTTCCATCGATACGCCGCGCTCGGTGTGCGTTTGCGGATCGAAGAACATCTCGGTGCGCACGATGTTGTCGGCGACCGCGCGATCGAGGTACGCACGAGCCATGTCGTAGAAATCTTCTTCCTTGAGCAGCACGCTGGCGCCGGCGTAGTAGATGTCCAGGAAGCTCTGCAGATCGGTGAACGCATACGCCTCGCGCAAGGCTTCCACGCTGTCATACGCCAGCTTCACGCCATTGCGCTTCGCCAGCGCGAAGATCATTTCAGGCTCGAGTGAGCCCTCGATATGGATGTGCAGCTCGGCCTTGGGCATGGCCTCGAGCAGCTCGGGCAAGCGTGTCGCTGCGATCGCAGGAACCTGGTACGTCATGATCAACAAACTCCGAAAGTGATTCCGCTGGCTCTGAGATAACGGCGGTAGGCAGACGACATGCGATCCGCAGCCGAATGCATTTCCGCACGGGGGTCGAGTGGCAAAGCCTTGGGTAATTGTGATTCAAGCACCGGCTGGTCCTGTACAAAAATCGTGTGCTGGAATTCCCGTAGTTGTTGTTCCGACGTCTCAAAGTCGGCCACGGCCAGACGGAACCACACGCGGCTCAATTCCGGCGTGATGGGGCAGATGAACAGGCCAATCTGTTCGCGCCAGCCTTGCTTGGACGTGCCCTCTTGCGGAATCTTGGTGAGCACCGCGGTGTACGGAGCCGTCACCTCGTAGGTGTACTCCACCTCGGCCGCGCTCGTCGAGTGCACATTGGACTGCGGCTGAACCGCCTTGCAACCCGTGGCCAGCACGCCGGTGGGCGTGGTGTCCACCTTGTAGGTTGCGATCGCCGTGGCATCGCGGCTGCCCAGCCAGCCTTCGTGCACGAAGCCGAAGTGCGACATGTCGAGAAAGTTCTCGATGATGCGCGGCGCGCTCGCGGCTACATCGTAGGGACCACAGTTCACCTTGCGCAGATGCTCGTCGCCTTCGGCATCGAAACGCGGCAAAGCACTGCTGCTGTTGCTCCCGTCTTCTTGTGCACTGGCTTCCAGACGAACCCAGACCAGCCCATACGCCTCTTGCACGGCATACGACTTCACGCACTGCGACGGTGGCGGCACAAAGTCAGGCACCGCCGGCACCTTCACGCATTGCCCACCCGCCTCGAATTGCCAGCCGTGGTACGGACACTCCAGATGGCCGTTCTCCACCCGTCCCATCGACAGGCGCGCACCGCGGTGCGGGCAGCGATCGACAAAGGCCTGCGCAGCGCCGTCGTTGTCGCGCCAGAGAACGATGGCCTGCTCCAGCAAGCGCACGGACAGCGGGGCCGTGCCCACCACTTCATGCGATTGCGCGACGGGGTGCCAAAGGGATTTTTCAGTCATGGTGGGGAAAAGCTTCTTGGATAACAGTCAGTTCCCTCCCCCGAACGAAGGCGGGGAGAGTGGAAGATCGAACGAGAGAACGAGAAAACGAGAGAACGAGAGAATGGGCGGTAATGCGCACCGTTGGGCAAAAAAGCGAAAAGGCGAAAAGGCGGCCAAAACAGCGTCCTTCTGGTCATTTTCCCCAAGTTTTGCGCCGATCTTACGGCAAGTGCTTCGCAGAATTCATGCGGGCCGCAGATCACCCAACACCCCACTCGGCTGCGGGTTCTTCTCCCGCAGCGCCAGCAAACTTCAAACCATCACATACAGCTTGCGAACCGTCTCGCGAATGTTCCAGGTCCCACGCGAAAACGGCGGAAAGAACAGCGAATCACCCGCCTTGAACTCAAACGTCTCGGCCCCCTCGCCATCCGGAGTGAACGAGCCCGAACCTTCCAGGATGTACATGATTTCGCCGGTATCCACAGGACGACGGAACTGACCCGGCGAGCACTCCCAAAACCCGGTATCCACCGCCGGCCGCTCAGGAATAGCCACATCCACGCCGCGAATCATGCAGACCGGCTCACCCACCGGCATGGCGACCGGGCCACGCACTTTGAGAGATTGCAGCGCCTGTGCAGGCGAAATGACTTGAATACTCACGG
>CALMCS010000244.1 GCA_937862875.1 uncultured Comamonadaceae bacterium | reverse complement strand
CTATTCATTGATGGATTGACGGATGGGACATCGCCTGCTGCGGATGCCACCCTGAATCGTTCGATTCTATAAACAATTGGTTTCAGGTTGGGCGCGAAAGCGGGGTGCGTGCCCGGGATTTGTCGATTCGTTGTTGTCTCGCACTTGTCCGTAGGGCCGGGTATGTCTTTTCCGCTTATTTCTGAGGCCGCGCGGAAGCTTCTATGATTCGCGTTTGCGCGGAGCAGTGTTGGCTCCCGTTCTGGCCCCTGTCGATCTCGGTAGGGGCAAATGAAAGAGGAGCTACGTTATGAGGCCAATGCTGGCAGGCGCGCTGGGCGCGTTGGGGGTGATGGGTGCGTTGTTGCTGACGGGTTGTGCAAGCAGCAGCAACAGCAGTAATAGCAGCACAAAGTCGGGACTGGCTGCTCAGGTGAAGCAGGAAGTCACCGAGTCTGGTGAAAAGCGGGTGTCGATTCAGCCGCACCGCGTGAGTTGCAGCAATGGTCAGAACGGTGTGCAGAGCACCTATCAATGCCCGCTGATCGGCGCGGACTGGACCAGCAAGCGCTCCGGTATCGCACGGTTGACCGTGGCCGTGCCGGGCCTGGCGGGTGGCGAAGTGACGGGTGCGGACTTCCACCTCGGCGCGAGCGAGGTGGTGCGCGTCAAGAACAAGTCTGCTATCCAACCCGAGAGCAAGGAATACCCAGCGACCGCATTCGATGTGCCGCTGACCTTTGTCGAAAAGCTGGCCTACGGTCCGCGCAGCTGGGTTCGGGTCTACAACGGTGATCAACGCTTCATCGATGCCAACATCAGCACCGGTGAAGACACGGGCAAGGCCGTGGAGTCGCTGGCCTACTTCATGAAGTCCGTCGATGAGACCAGCGGACGCGCACCGAGCGAAGCGGCCAAGGGCGGCGGATTGTTCGAGCGTCTTGGTATCAGCGACGAGGGCAGCTCATCGAGCAAGGGTGTCGAGGGAATGCACCCGCGTTGATTGAGTGAAGGTGGAGGCGGGCTGGTGTGCCTGCCTGCCAACCAGGGACTTGAACGGGGCGTCTTGGCATTCAAGCGAAAGTCGCGCCAAGCCGCCGTGTTCCTCACCTTATTTCTTGCGCGCCCAGGTCTGCTCCAGCAGCATTCCGACGATCATGGCGGCGACAAAGATCACGACCTCGCTGTGCATCGTCAGCAGATTCATCAGCGCGGGTCCGGGGCAGAAACCGGCCAGGCCCCAGCCAATACCGAACATCGCCGAGCCGATGAGCAGGCGCGCATCAATTGCCGAGGACGTGGGCAATTGCATGGGCTCGCCCAGCAATGCGGTCTTGCGGCGCTTGGCGAACATGAATGCCACGAACGCTACCGCGATGGCACCGATCATGACGAACGCGAGGGACGGGTCCCAGGTGCCGAAGAAGTCGAGAAAATTCTGAACCTTGGCGGGGTTGCCCATGCCCGAGAGAATCAGGCCCAGACCGAAGATGAGTCCTGCGACGAGCGCGGAGAGTATGGAAATCATGGTGTGTTCACCTTGCTTGATCGATTGATTTTGGTATTCAGTGTGCGGGGAATGCCATCGCTGCCGAACTCAGTTCAGCACGTGGCGCACCACGAAGACGGTGATGGCGCCGAAGGCCATGAAGGTCAGTGTGGCGACGATGGAGCGGCGCGACAGGCGCGCAATGCCGCACACGCCGTGGCCGCTGGTGCAGCCAGAGCCCAGGCGCGAGCCGAATCCCACGAGCAAGCCGGCCAGCACGATCACGCGC
>CALMCS010000243.1 GCA_937862875.1 uncultured Comamonadaceae bacterium | reverse complement strand
TGATGCTCATGAGGCCACTCATTGCCTGCACCAGTAGGTCGTATCCGGCGCGCGGAGCGTAGGGGCCGGTCTGGCCGAAGCCGGTGATCGAGCAATAGATGAGACGTGGGTTCTGGGCCTTGAGAGACTCGTAGTCGAGGCCGTAGCGTTGGAGTCCGCCGGTCTTGAAGTTTTCCACCAGCACATCGCTTTGCAGGGCCAGCTGGCGAACCAGTTCCTGGCCTTCGGGCGTGGCGATGTCTACGGTGACGGACCGCTTATTGCGATTGCATGAGGCGAAATAGCAGGCCTCGGTGGTGGTCTCGCCGTCTGCGTTCTTGAAGAACGGAGGGCCCCAGTGGCGCGAGTCGTCGCCTTCGCCGGGCTTTTCGATCTTGATGACGTCGGCACCCATGTCGGCCAGGTTCTGCGTGCACCAGGGGCCCGCGAGGATGCGGGAGAGATCGAGCACGCGCAGGTGGCTGAGCGCGCCGGTGCGCAACGGGGTTGACGGATCTGGCGGTGCGGACTGGGCGTGAGTGGCGGTCATGTGTTTCCTGATGGGCGAGCGCGTCACCCGTGGCGTTGCGACACATCGTAGGCGGCTTGCGCACTGCCGGGTTTCGGCATTTCTTAAGGCGGTATTTCGAACTTTCACACCCCTGCGCCCGTCATTGAAATCTTCTGTTTGGTTTGCCAGCGGCTTTCCCTAGAATGCACGCCATGTCCATGCATTTCGACCTAGTAGACCTGAGGCTCATGGTGCACATTGCTGAAGCCAACAGCATGACGCGCGGAGCCGAACTGTCCTTCATCTCGCTGCCCGCGGCGAGCACCCGCATCAAGAACCTGGAGGAGAGCATCGGCACCAAGCTGCTGTACCGCACCAGCCAGGGCGTCACGCTCACGCCGCCGGGGCAGGCGTTTGTGACGCATGCACGCACGGTGCTGGGTCAGATCGAGCATTTGCGCGGGGACATGCAGGAATACGCCAGCGGCATCAAGGGCCATGTCAGGGTATTCGCCAACACGACCTCGCTGGGGGAGTTTCTGCCGCCGGTGCTGCGGCACTTTCTGCGCAGCAACCCGGACGTGAACATCGATCTGCGCGAGCGCCTGTCGCACGACATCGTGCGCGCGGTGACGGAAGGGCAGACCGACATCGGCATCGTCGCCGGCCTGGTGCGCACCGAGAATCTGGAAACCCTGCCATACCGCCGCGATCGGCTGGTGCTGGTGGTCCCCAAGGGGCATGCGCTCGACGGGCAGATGCAGGTGGAGTTTGCCGATACGCTGGAGATTGACCACGTGGGGCTGCACGAGTCGAGCGCGATTCACGCATTCTTGCGGCAGGCGAGCGATCAACTGCATCGCACGATCAAGCAGCGCATTCAGGTGGGCAACTTCGAGACCGCGTGCCGCATGATCGAATCGGGCGTGGGGGTAGGCATTCTTCCCGAGTCCGCCGCTGGGCGACATGCGTTGACAATGGGGATCACCATCGTGCCGTTGGCGGATGCGTGGTCGGTGCGGGAGATGCAGATTTGCGTGCGGAGCATGGATGCGCTGCCGTCGTTTGCGCGCGAGTTGGTGGAGCTTTTGGTGGCGGATGCGCAGGGCAAGTTGACGTGTGAATGAGCGGATCAATGACGATGGCCCGGCAGGATGTCTGATGTGACATCCTGCCGGGCCATCATTGCTTCCCGTGAAAGAAGGGTCAGCGACGACCCGCGCCTATGCGGTTCTTGAACTCGTCGATCTGGGCCTGTGCTTGTTCCGGGTTCAGGTAGGCGGAAATGGTTGTGGGTTGGAGCTTTGGATCCTGCGGGAGCGGCTTGGCCGCGCAAGAGGTTTCGCGCGCCTTCGGTGATTCGCCCAGCAGGTAGCGCACGACGTTCGCGTCAATGCAGTTGTCGGCATAGGGGAAAACGGCATGCGAATACTCGCCAGGCACATTCACTCGTTTGGCGGAATTCAGCTTGGCGAAATAGCGGTTGGCTCCTTCCACGGGGGTAGCACCGTCGAATTGCGACTGAATCGTCAGAATATCCAACCCGCTCATGGCCGCGATATTGGGCTTGATGACGGTGGAGGCTCCCCAAGTGGTGCATGGATTCTGGATCACGCCGCTGATATAGAGCGGCGTTTGCTGCACCATGGTCGTCATGATGGATAGCCAGCCAGCGTCGTCGGCGAGGGACTGGGTGTCGTTG
>CALMCS010000242.1 GCA_937862875.1 uncultured Comamonadaceae bacterium | reverse complement strand
TCAACCCACCGCCAACTCCGGCACCCGCCCCGCCAGCGCATCCCCAAAACTTGCCAGCATCGCATTCGTCTGCGCCCGCTGTGCCGCAGGCGAGCGACCCGCCATGTGGGGGGTGAGCAGTACGTTGTCCAAGTGCAAAAGCGCTGGCGGTACGTCGGGTTCGGATTCGAACACGTCGAGTCCAGCGCCTGCGATGCGATGGTGCTGCAAGGCTTGCACGAGATCGTCCGTTTTCACGACCGAGCCGCGTGCGACGTTCACCACGAAGCCTTTGGGGCCGAGGGCGGAGAGCACTTCGGCGTTGATGATGTGGTGGGTGGCTGCGCCGCCGGGGCAGGCGGCGACCAGGTAGTCGCATTCCTGGGCCATGGTTTTCAGGTCGGGCACGAAACCGTAGGGCAGGTCGCTGCGTGGGTTGCGGGTGCAATACAGCACGCGCATGCCAAACGCGGCGCCGCGTTTGGCGATGCCCTGGCCGATGCGGCCCATGCCGATGATGCCCAAGGTTGCCCCGCTCAGGGTGGGTCGAGCGGCGCGTGCCGATTCCCATTGACCGGTGCGCACGGCTTGCGTGAGGGATGCGTATCCGCGACTCAGCGCGAGGATGAAACCGAGGGCGTGATCGGCCACGGTTTCGTCGTTGGTGCCGGGTGCGTTGGTCACGATCACGCCGCGTGCCTTGGCGGCCGACAGGTCCACGTTTTCGTGGCCGACACCGAAGGTGCTGACCACGCGCAGGTTCGGCATGCGATCCATGAGGGACGCGCCGAGACCTGTGGTGCCATTGGTGGCGACCGCCGCTATTTTCTCCAGTGGCACCTCGCTGCCGATGCTTTCGGGCCCGTTGGGTGCCAGATGCAATTCGTAGTGTGCGGCGAGCGATTCCCTGGCGACCGGTGGCAGGGGAATCAGTGCGAGAACATGCGGACGATCAGCCATTTTTTTACCCTGTCTCTCTCTCTTGCGCCGTCTCAGTCCTGCTTGGCAGGAGCGGATGCCGTAGCGGTGGGCTCGACTTCCTTGACGGCACCCTTCCAGCCGGATTCGGTGATGTCGAACACGATGCCGTCCGGCGTGCGGTACTTCACTTCGTAGAACACGTTGGGATCGGTTTCCTTGCGGCCGGTGAGGTAGGTGCCGCCTGCGGCCAACACGTTCTTCTCGGCTTCTTCGAGGTTGTCCACCCACATGCCGAAGTGGATCACGCCGCGCACGTCCTTGAGCTTGTCGTAGCCGGGAACGGTTTCGTCCTTGAAGTTCAGCAGGGCCACGTTCATGACGCCGTCGGTCATGTACCAGCCGCGCATGGCGCGACCTGCGCGGGTCATGCCGAAGGCCTGTTCGAAGAAAACGGCTGCGGCTTCGGGATCACTGACCGACAGAGCGATGTGTCTGAGTTTTTCCATACCTGGTTCTCCTTGTGAGTTTTTTGGTGAATTGATTATAGAGTTATAAAAACCGTTTGGTATACCAAAAAATGAATGTGTATAATTTTCGTCATGATTCATTCATCCGAACCCTTTGGAACGCTCAGTGCGTCGGCCCAAGCGCAGCTAGATGCCGTGGGAGCCGTATGGGCCACTGATATCAACAAACATCGCGATCTGGTGGTGAAGACCTATTCACCTCTGGTTCAAGAGACAGACAACAGCGGAATCGAGGTTCTGCGTGATCTGCAGTATGGCGAGGATGAACGCCATCGGCTAGATGTGTATACCAGAAGTGAATTTATAAAAACTGAAGAACCACCGCGCGACGTGCTGATGTTCTTTCACGGCGGCGCGTTCATCCGCGGCAACAAGAGCGCGAACGGTGCGATCTATGACAACGTGAGCTACTGGTTTGCGCACCAGGGCTGCGTGGCGGTGAATGTGGAATACCGCCTCGCGCCGCAGGCTCCCTACCCAGGCGGAGCGGAGGATGTGATCGCCGCGGTGCGCTGGGTGCAGCAGAACATCGCGCTGTTTGGCGGCAATGTGCGGCGCATCTTTCTGATGGGCCATTCCGCCGGCGGATCGCATGTGGCCGGAGCGCTGTTCGACCCGGCCGTTCCCGATCGCTTGAGCGATGCGGACATTGCCGGCGCAATGCTGATCAGCGCGCGTCTGGTCGCCGATGTGCTGCCCGACAACCCAAATGCCAATGGCGTGCGCGCCTACTTTGGCGAAGACGCATCGCTCTATGCCGTGCGCTCGCCGGCGAGCCATGTGAACGGCAGCAACGTGCCGGTTCTGGTGGCGGTGGCGGAGCACGAAAACACCCATCTGGACCGCTACGGGCGGGAGTTTCACGCCGATTTGCTCGCCTCGAATCGCACGGCGCCCGCGCGCTTTGTCGACATGCCGCGGCACAACCACACCTCCATCGTCGCGCATTTCAACAGCGGCGAAGAGACGCTCGGGCCCCAGCTGATGGCCTTCATGCGCGACGTCGCATCGCGCTGATCGAACCGTTCACCGCGCACCCTTTGTTCAACGAATCAACATTCACGAGACAAGCATTCCCATGCCAAACACACCACAAGCACAACGCACCACCAAACTCTTCGCTCCGGCGCTCACACCGTTCAACGCCGATCTGACGGTCAACACCGAGGCCTTCATCGACTTCTGCCGCTGGCTGATCTCGCAGGGCGCTGGCCTTGCGGTGTTCGGCACCAACAGCGAAGCCAATTCGCTGGGGCTGGAAGAAAAAATCACCTTGCTGGAAAAGCTGGTGGAAGCGAATGTGCCGGCCGACCAGATGGTGCCGGGCACGGGCCTGTGCGCCTTGCCGGAAGCGATTGCGCTCACGCGCGCCGCCGTGGCCCTGGGGTGTGCGGGCACGTTGACGCTGCCGCCGTTCTACTTCAAGCCCGCGTCGGATGACGGCCTGTTTGCCTACTACTCGCGCATCATCGAAGCGGTCGGCTCGCACCGCCTCAAGATGTACCTGTATCACATCCCTCAGTTCACGGGCGTGCCGATCACCTGCGCGCTGATCGAGCGACTGATCAAGGCCTATCCCACCACCGTGGTCGGCATCAAGGACAGCTCGGGCGACTGGGCCAATACCGAGCGCATGCTGCGTGAGTTTCCGGATTTCGAGATCTATCCCGCGTCCGAAGCGCTGCTCGAAAAAGCCCTGCCATTGGGTGCTGCGGGTTGCATCTCCGCCACTGCCAACGTGCAGCCGCGCGCCATCGCCAATGCGCTCAAGGCGTGGGGAACGCCGGAGTTCGATGCGATCCAGGCACAGCTGAAAGTGGTGCGCAATCTGTTCCAGTCGCAGCCCATGATTCCGGCGCTGAAGCATGTCGTCGGCGAGCACTTTGCCGATCCCGAATGGCGTCACGTGCGTCCACCGCTGATGGAGGCCAACGCGTCGTGGTCAGATGGCCTGTCGGCGCAGTTGGCGGCGGCCGGATTCAGCATGGGTACGAAGTGATGGCCACCGGTAGCGGCGGGCTGCCGAAGCCCCTGGGCAGCTATTCGCGCTGGCGTCGCAGTGGATCGACGATCTACGTGGCGGGCGTGAGCGCGCGCATGCCGGATGGCTCGATCGACGGCGTGACGCGCACCGCCGAAGGCCCGGTGCAGTACGACGTGGCGGCACAGACGCGCCGCGTGCTGGGCAATATCGGACAGATCTTGAACGAGGCCGGGGCCGAGCTGTCGGACTGCATCGACATGACCGCGTTTCTGGTGCGGCAGGAAGACTTCGCTGCGTTCAATGCGGCGTATGCGGAGTTCTTTGAAGGCGCATCGAACCCGCCCACACGCACAACGGTGGTCGTATTGGGTCTGCCGCATCCCGACATGGTGGTCGAGATCAAGGCCATTGCGTGCAAGGCGCAAGCGGCCACATAGAAGCGCGGAGCTGAATCGATCGCCCACAAAAAATGCCCCCGCGGGGGCATTCCTTTTTGGTGTGGGGACCGATCAATGAATCAATCAGGTCACGGTGCCGCGTTGGTGGAACTTGGGTTGATCCCAGCTCTTGCTCTCCAGAATTTCCTTGAGCACCACGACCGAATTCCACACGTCTTCATAACGGATGTACAGCGGTGTGAAGCCGAAGCGCATGATCTGCGGCTCGCGGTAGTCTGGAATCACGCCGCGTTCGATCAGCGCCTGCACCACGGCAAAGCCGTGTGGGTGAACAAAGCCCACCTGGCTGCCGCGGTACTTGGTGTCGAGCGGCGTGTTGAGGGTCAGTGGGAAGCCTTCGCATTCCTGGTTCACCAGATCGATGAACAGCGAGGTCAGCGCGAGCGACTTGGCGCGCAGCTGGTCCATGTCGGTGTCGGCGAAGGTGTCCAGACCGTTCTCCACCATCGCGAGCGAGGTGATGGCCTGGGTGCCGCACAGGTAGCGCTTGACGCCCGCATGCGGGTCGTACTGCGGCTCCATGGCGAATGGGCGGGCGTGGCCCCACCAGCCGGACAGCGGCTGCCAGAAGGTCTCCTGGTAGCGTGGGTTGACCCACAGGAACGCGGGCGAGCCTGGGCCGCCGTTCAGGAACTTGTAGGTGCAACCGACGGCGTAGTCGGCGTTGGCGGCGTTCAGGTCCACCGGCACAGCGCCTGCGGAGTGGCACAGATCCCAGACCGTGACCGCACCGACCTTGTGGACCTTGGCGGTGATGTCGGCCATGTCGTACATGTAGCCGGTCTGGTAGTTCACGTGGGTGAGCAGCACGACGGCGACGTCTTCATTCAGCGCGGCCTCGACGCCCTCCACACCGTCGACCAGCTTCAGTTCGTAGTCGGCGTTGCCGAGCGACGCGAGCAGGTCCATCAGGCCCTGGGTGATGTACAGGTCGGTCGGGAAGTTGTTGCGCTCGGAGACGATCACGCGGCGCTTGGGCTGCGTTTCCTTTTGCTGGCGCAGCGCGGCGGCCATCACCTTGAACAGGTTGGTGGAGGTGGTGTCGGTGACGACCACTTCGTTTTCCTTGCCGCCCACGAGACGTGCGAGCTTGTTGCCCAGCTTGCGCGGCATGTCGAACCAGCCCGCCGTATTCCAGCTGCGAATCAGGCCGACGCCCCATTCTTGGGTGATGACTTCCTGAGCGCGCGCCAGCGAGGTCTTGGGCATGGCTCCGAGCGAGTTGCCGTCCAGATAGATGATGTCGGCGGGCAGATCGAATTGATCGCGCAGCGCGGCCAGTGGGTCGCGCGCATCCATATCGCGGCAGTCGGCAAGGGTGAGTTTTTTGGATGTCATGAATTGTCCTGTTGGGAAAGAGAGCTACCGGAGCGGGGGTATTTTGCCCCGGTGCCTTGAGAAAAAATCGGAGAAGAAAACGCTGTGTGAATCGAGGGGCGACTAGCGCTCTCGCATCGCCTCGCGGCCCGGCGCAGCGCCGCTCTTCTTGCCGCCGCGCAGCGAAGGCAAGGCCAGCATGAACAGCACGAACAGACCGGTGGCCAGCTTCAGGTCCGGCGGCGGCATGTTGGCGGCCAGGCACAGCGAGATCAGTTGGTAGTAAATCACCGCGCCGATGATCGGTGCGAGCAACTGGCGGAACACGGTCTGGTTGCCGATGATGGCCTCGCCAATCATCAATGCGGCCAGGCCGTTGATCAGCACGCCAAGACCCATGTTGATGTCACCAAAGCCCTGCGATTGCACCATCAGCGCACCGGCCATGGCCGACAGACCACCGGCGATGCCGATGCCGACGATGGTGGCCGCCCAGACGTTGATGCCCTGGGCTTCCGACATGTCGGGATTCGCGCCCACAGCGCGCATCGCCGTGCCCTTTTCGGTCTTGAAGAAGTAGTTCAGCGCGAGGAAGGTGATCGCCAGCAGCAGACCGACGATGGCGATCTTGTTGTAGGGCGAGCCTTCGCCTGCGATTGGAATCACGTCCAGGATGCTGCCGCTGCCGAACAGCGAGATGTTGGAGCGGCCCATGATGCGCAAGTTGATGCTGTAGAGCATCGTCGTCATCAAGATACCGGCGAGCAGCGTGTGAATGCGAAAACGCAGGTGGATATAGGCCGTGCAGCAGCCCGCAATGAAGCCGGCTGCAATCGCGATGCCCACGGCCAACCAGGGGTTCATGCCGGCGGCGATCAACACGGTGCAGACGCAGCCGCCGAGCGGGAATGCGCCTTCGGCCGTCATGTCGGGAAAGCTCAGAATCCGGAACGGCAGCATGATGCCGAGCACCACAAAGCCCATGATCAGGCTCTGTGCGATGGTGACCGGAATCAGCGCGAAGAAGGTCGAGAAAGTGGTTTGAAAAAATTCGGTCATGGTCAGCTCGCCAGCAACATGCGGTCGGTCTTGGTGGAGAAATGCGAGATCAGGTCGGGCACGGTGAGGCCCTTCTTCTCGTCAGGTCCGATCTCCAGCTTCACTCGTCCTGCGTCCAGCATGAACACGCGGTGACCGTAGTCGATGGCGTGCTGCATGTTGTGGGTCACCATCAAGACGGTGAGTTTGAAGGCTTCCACGGCTTTCACGGTGGCGGTCATCACCAGATCGGCGGTGCGCGGATCGAGTGCGGCGGTGTGCTCGTCGAGCAGCAGCAGTTGCGGCGATGTGCTCACGGCCATCACCAGCGAGACCGATTGGCGCTGGCCACCGGAGAGCAAATCCATGCGCGCGTCGAGCCGGTCTTCGAGACCCAGGCCGAGCACCGAAAGATGCTCGCGGTACTTCTCGCGGCGCGCAGCGGTCAGACCCGGGCGCAGCCTGCGCGTCTTGTCGCGCAATTCGGCCAGCAGCATGTTTTCGGCGATGGTCATGCTGGCAGCGGTGCCCTTCATGGGGTCTTGAAACACGCGCGTGATGATCGCCGCACGCTTGTGCACCGGCAGGTTCGTGACGTCCTGATTGCCCACCACCACGCTGCCCGAGTCGAGCGGCAGCGCGCCGCTCACGGCGTTCAGCATGGTGCTTTTGCCGGCTCCGTTGGAGCCGATGATGATTCCGAATTCGCCCGTGCCCAGTTTCAGGCTCAAATCATTGAGCGCGATCTTCTCGTCGGGCTTGCCGCGATAGAACACTTTGCGTGCGTTGCTTACTTCCAGCATGACTTCTCTTCTTCCCCGAAATGGGGGCCGGAGCTCCACCTTGAGACTCCGGCCCGACTTTCGCTCTGTTTAAACGTAACGCTGGCAGATCACTCGACGAAGCACTTGCAATCGGCGATTGCGGGCGATGCGGTCATGTTGAATGCCTTCAGCGCCTTGCGCGAGACCACGGTTTCGTGATCGGCCAATGTGGGCTTCATCGGTGCGATGTTCTTCGGGTCTTCGCCCTTCAGAATGCGCGCGGCCAGCTTGCCGGCGTTCTCACCCACGCGCTCGTAGCGCACGGCCACAGCGGCCACCACGAGGCCCTTGTGCACGGGCTCTGGATCGGCACCCATCAGCGGCACACCGATCTGGCGCGCGGCGGCGGACACGGCTGGCGTGGCCGGCTGCAGCAGGTTCGATGTCGGGTTGTAGAGCACGTCGACCTTGCCCTTGAGCGAGGTGATGCGCTGCTGAATGTCGTTGGCGTTGTCCACACCGACCGAGACGATCTTGTAGTCGTTGGTGGTGCCGGCCTGCTTGACCTTTTCCAGCAGCGCCACGTCGTTGGCTTCACCCGGGTTGTAAGGCATGCCGAAGTTCTTGGAGTTGGGCACCAGCTTGTGTGCAAACTGCATCACGGCGGCCATGTCCTGCAGGTCGGAGGAGCCGGTGATGCCCACATCGCCCTTGTCCCACGACGGCGTCAGCTTGGCGGCCACCGGGTCGGTCACCACGCTGAACACGATCGGGATGCCCGAGCCCTGCAGCGCCTTCTTGGCGACCTGCGACACGGGGGTGGTGATCGTCAGCATCAGCTTGGGCTTGCCGGCCTGCAGCTTGGCAATCATCTGCGGCAGCAGGGTGGAGTCGAAGTTGGTGTGGCTCAGCTCGTACACCACGTCCTTGCCTTCGATGAAGCCCTGGCGGGTCAGTTCTTTCTTGAAGCCTTCCACGGATTCATTGAGCTGTGGGTGATCGCCAAAGTTGGCGATGGCGATCTTCACGGGCTGGGCCCAGACGCTGCCGCTGAATGCGGTCAGCAATGCGCCGGCGACCAGTGCCTTGTTGAAACCTGAGCGGGAAATTTGAACCATGGTTGTCTCCAGTTTTGCGACCCATTTTTGGGGCCTGAGCTGTTACAGATCGGGTGAACCAGCAAAGCAAAAATAATATATAGTTTGCTGGATCAGATATTAATTGACATACCAGACAGACATCTTGGTATTTACCCGCAATAAAAGGTATGCCAATGGTTAAAAACACAGAAGGCGATTCGAAGACCGACGCCGCCTACCAACTGCTGCGGCGCGAGATCCTCGCCGCGCGCCTGCCCGCCGATGCGGCGCTGCGCCCCACGGCGCTCAAGGCCAGCTACGGCCTGAGCTGGACGCCGGTGCGCGAAGCGCTGGCGCGGCTCGAGGCCGAGCGCCTGGTGGTCTATCGGCGCAACCACGGCTTCACCGTCGCGCCGGTGTCCAGCGAAGAGCTGGATGATCTGCAGCGCGCGCGCCAGGCGATCGAGTTGCCGCTTCTGAAAGAGGCGATCGAGAACGGCGACGCCGAGTGGGAGGCCTCGCTGGTGGCGGCGCACCACCGCTTGATTCGCTGCCCCTTGCCGGTCGACGATCCGCGCGAGGAAACGCTCACGCAGTGGGAGCAATTGCACGGCGCGTTTCACCAGACGCTGCTGAGCGCGGCGGTGTCGAAATGGCTGCTGCGATTTCAGGCGCAGATCCATGAACAACTGCAGCGCCACCACCGGGTGCTGGCGATCATGCCGGTGCTGCGCAGCGAAGAAGTGGATGCCGAAGAGGGCCGCGCCGCCTTGCGCAACGCCATGAGCGCCACGCACCACACGGACCTGCTCAATGCCGTGCTCGATCGCAATGTCGATCAGGCGCTGCTGCTGATGGCCGAGCACGCGGGCACGACGATGGATGTGTTCGAGCGAACCAGCGCGGTACAGGCCAAACTGGCGCGCAAGCTGAGCCAGCAGACGCAGGAGGTACCCACTGCAAAGCCCGCCAAGAAGGTCGCGAAAGCGCCTGCAGCCAAGACGGTGACAGTGGCGAAAGCGAAGAAAGCGCCGAAAAAATAGACATTGAAGTAGACGAGTGCACTGACAAGACCCGGTCCACAACGGGCGCACACCACAGAAAAAAATCTGGAGACAACACCATGATCGTGAATCAGCCCAAGCGCCCCACGCTTGCCGAGATCGAAGCCGCGCGTGAGCGCATCGCGCCCTATATCCGCCACACGCCGTTGGTGGAGCTGCCCATCGGGATGAAGGACCGCCGCATCTTCCTCAAGCTGGAGACGCTGCAGCCCATCGGCGCATTCAAGCTGCGCCCCGCGATGTCGGCGCTGCTGTACCGCGATCGCGAGGAACTGGCGAACGGCGTGGCGGTGTCGAGCTCCGGCAACATGGCCTACGGCACCGCGTGGGCGGCGCAAAAGCTCGGCGTTCCGATGGCGGCCTACATGATGAGCAACGCGCCGGTCACCAAGATCGACGGCGTGCGCAAGCTGGGCGGCCAGGTGCGTTTCATCAGCGGTGAAACCTGGTGGAGCTACATCACCGAAACGGCGGCTCCCGAGGGCGCGGAGCTGTTGATCAATCCCGTGACCGACGCGGGCGTGATCATGGGCAACGGCTCCATCGGCCTCGAAATTCTCGAAGACTTCCCGGAGCCCGACTGGGTGCTCACGCCCATCGGCGGCGGCAGCCTGACGGTGGGGGTGGCCGCGGCCATCCGTGCGAAAAATCCGCGCGTGAAGATTCTGGCGGCGGAGGGCGAACATGCCGCTCCCGCCACGGCCGCGCTGGCTGCGGGCAAGGTGGTGGAGATCGAGGCGCATGACTCCTTCATCAAGAGCATTGGCGGCCCCTCGGTGGTGCCGGGCCTGTGGCCGGTGGTGCGCGAGTTGATCGATGGCACCAGCGTGGCCACGCTCGATCAGGTGGTGCACGCCATGCGGTTGCTGTTCACACACGCCAAGGTGGTGGCCGAAGGCGCGGGTGCGGCCTCGCTGGCCGCGGCCATTCACGATCCGCGCCTGAGCGGCAACATCGTGTGCGTGATCTCCGGCGGCAACATCGATGCGGACGACTA
>CALMCS010000241.1 GCA_937862875.1 uncultured Comamonadaceae bacterium | reverse complement strand
GGGTTCGCTCGCCACTGGTGATCCGCCCTTCAAGCAGACCGCGCCAGCAGAGAGATTGAAATCTGCACCGTCCGTCACCGCAGCACCCAGCGCAATCGCAAGAGGGTGAGGAACGAACGTGGTGAACACAGCCGACGGCGCTTGACTCACGGGTGTGCGCGAGCTGCCCGGTGACGCATCAGCGGACAGCTGATAGCTCACAGAGGCTGTGTTCTCAATTTTGGTGCCAGGAGCCGTAGCACCCTGGCTTTGCGCATGGACAGGCAGCGCCCCCAGAACAAGGCTCATGGCCACGAGCGAAGCTGTGGCTTTCTTGATGCGATGAAGGAAGGCGAGCATGGGTGCGACTTGATGTGTCACAGCAAGCCGGGCCCGAAGGCCCGGCACAGCCGTATTACTGAACGATGGCGTTGAAGATCACTTCGACCGACTCGCCCGGCTTCAGCTGGCCAGCGGTGTAGCCAGCTTCAACCGGCAGCACAGTGCCCAGGTTCACGCTGATGTTCTGGCCAGTGACGGTGGTCGACGTGTCCAGGTAGATCGGCGTGGTGGCGCAAGCGCGCGTACCGCCCGTGCAGCTCACGCGAACACCCTTGCCAGCAGCGCTGGTGGGGGTAGCGCACGATGATGCCGATGCATTGATCAGGTTCGCATCGAAGCCCAGCTGTGTCACCAGCGTGTCGGCCACTTCGCCCAGCGTCGCTGAGGTGGAAGCGGTCGCCGAGTTGGCCAGCGTGATCGTGTAGCGCGCATACGCGCCGGGTACCAGCTTGGGGTTGCTGTTGAACGTCACCGGATCGCAGTACGCGCCGACAGCCTTCGTGACCGTCAGAGCAGCTGTTTGGACCAGGAAGCCGCTGCGCGCAGAAACCTTACCGTCGTTCGCCAGGTCATCCGAACCAGCCACGTCGGCCAGAACCACGGCAACCGTGTTCAGAGCCTTGGCACCGGTCGTGGCAGCCAATGCGGCGCCTTGCGAGTTCGCTGCGCCGCCGCTGGCCGCGGTAGCGGTCAGGTTGACAGCAGAGAAATCAGCGTTGACACGCGATGCAGGGATGTCACAGACCACGAACACACGGCGTGATGCATCGGGAGCGAGCTCGTCGATGTACACCGCGGTATCGGCTGCGTCATACGAGTTGTTGCCATTGCTGTCAACGAACACGCCACAGCTTGAGGCTTCGAAGTTGTCCGTGTAGGACGTCGGCGATCCGAACGTCGTGCCGCTGGCCAGATTGGCCGTCGCGAGCAGGAAGTCGTTCACCAAGTTGCCGGTGTTGGTCACCTGGTAAGGGATGACCTGCTTCACAGCGCCGGAAATGACGTTCACGACGCTACCGGCACCGCCTGCGGGCACAACGGTCATGCTGACCTTCGTGTCGACGAGGAAGCTCGGCGAAGTTGCGACCACGGGGGTCTGGGTGACGCCACCGACGGCGAAGTTCACGGTGGCGGTGTTGCTGATGGGTGTGCCGGACGGAGTGCCAGCGGCCATTGCCGCAGAAGCACCCGCAAGCATCGCCACCGCTGCGGCGGCGAGCGCCAAGGGCTTGAAGAAGCGATTCATAAAAAATTCCTAGATGGAAAGGGACAAGGGACAGGGTTGAGAACTGGTGTTTGCAGTACGTCTTACTCCACGGTTGCGTTGAAAGCGACTTCCGCGATCGCGCCTGCAGGAAGCGGATTGGAAAGCGTCCACCGCACGAAGCGGTAGTCCGAAGGCTGAGCGGCTCGGGTCAGCTCAACGCCTTGTTTGGCGACCTTCACCGTCAACGCAGAGGCTGATGCGAAGTTCACACCGTCGACCGAGAAGGTCACGTTGGTAGCGGTCTTGTTGCTGGCAGACAGCGAGTCGAACACCATGTGTTGCGGCACCGGATTGGTGATGACCAGATCCTTCGCCGGAGCAGCGCCGCTGTTCGTGATCGTGCTCTTCAGCAACACCTTGGCACCCGGAGGCACGGAAGTCGCGGCTTCGAGCTGCTTGCCAGATAGGCTTGCAACCAGGGCCGTGCTCACCACCTTGATGGGCGATTGCGCAGCGGACTGAGCGAAGGCACCGCCACAGGCGAGCAGTGCAGCGGCGAGAATGAGAGAGCGTGAAGTCTTGGTCATGGATTTCTCCTGGTGGTTGAGGTCAAACAAGGGTGTGAACAGGCCTATCGAATGCGGGCCTTGAACTGCAGCGTGGAGGTGAATGGCGCCGTTTTCGCACCGACCACCACAGTGATCGTGTTGCCGCTCACCCTGCCCGCATCGGGCAAAGCCACGCCATCGAGCAGCAAAGAACTGGCGACATATTCGGTCTGGGCGGGAAGTGGATCTGTGATCGTGACGTCGCTGAGATGGCCAGTGCCTTGCGCAACAATGGAAACTTCGTACGTCACGACGCTGCCAGAGCCAGCCTTTGAACCGCCGGTTGTGTCGACAACACCGGCAACCCGCTTGTTGGTGCTGACGATGGCGCCTTGTACGATGTAGCCGCCATCGGCTTTGGCTGAACCACCGAAATGACCGACCACGACATCCAGGCCGCTCGTCCCTACGCCAGACAGCTGCGTTCCAGGCGCGGCACCCTGAATCGACGTCAGAGCAGAGCGCGCTGTCAGTGTGATCGCACCTTGTGCATTGAACGCCGCACCCGTAGCGATGTCGGAAACTGCGTAGACGGTCTTGACCTCTTGCGCAGCAAAGTCGACCACCGAGCCGTTGGCCAGTGACAGATCCGCGTTTGGCCCCGTCAACTGAAGACCGGACTGAAGACCATTCTCGACATACAGAGCTGGCGTAGACGGCGTCGCCTTCGCCTGCCCGCCAGGCAATGTTGCGGTCGTCAGCACGAAGCTGTGCGCAGCATTGCCCAGATTGAATACCTTGAATGTCAGCGGCTTGTACGTATCTGGAGAGCTAACGATCACTGCGGACGTGTCAGTCCATTGAACTCGGGCATCGACAAGCTCGAGAACCTGGAAGGTCGCGATCGTGCTGTTAACCGTGAATGTCGATGCCAACGAAGGCATCGTGTAAGTCACACGCGCCACGTTGTTGATGATGGTGCCAGGCGGAGTCACCGCATGCGCGGCACCACCTACCAGGAGCAACACTCCTGCAGCAATCGTCTGCAGCCAACGCTTCATCTGCAACTTCATGGTTCTACTCACTTGATCGCCACACGGAAGCGCACCGAGAAACTGGGCGTCGTCGTGGAAGTTGCACTGGCCATCACGCCCGACGGCGCAATGCGCACGTGCGTGATCGCTGCATCACAGCCTTCAGCATCCGCTGTCGGCACATAGTTATAGGAAGCTCCGCCATCGCTGGAGAAGCTCAGGCTGTCCGTCGTCGAGGCCAGCCCCGAGAATGTGTAGCTCAGGCCGCTGACGACCGATCCATTCGTGAACTGAACAGGCCCCTGCCCTGCGGCTTGGTAGTCCTGAACGCACATCTTGGTGAACGTTGGAATCGGATCGATGATGTAGACGGAGTTTGAGTCCACGGCGCCGCCACCGGGGTTCGAAACCGTCATCTCGTACATCACCTTCGATCCAGGAATCGCCTTCGGGTTGACGGTGCCATTGACCGGGTCGTAGTACATCGCCACCGTTTTCAGGTGAGACAGGTTGGCCTTCCCATTCACTGTGAACAGGTGATCGTCCACGTTGAAGAAGTTCGCTTCGCTCACTGGCAAAGAAGAACCGCCGATGCGGCGCGCCAGGCCGGCTGCACCGACCGAGGATGAAGATGCGTCGGCGGCACGGGCACGCACCAACCACGCCGCCGAGCTGACCGCATTGCGCGGAACGCTGTAGGTCGGATAGGCGGCATCGCTGCCGTCGTTCACCCAGGTCGAAGGCGCCGCGGCAGAACTGCCATGAGTCCCGTCGTTGAACAGGCGCACGTTCGTCGCGACCACCGTTCCAGCCGGATCAAGGATGTCAACAAAAACGGCCGTTGACGGAGAGGCATCAACCGAGGCGCTCACGGACACCA
>CALMCS010000240.1 GCA_937862875.1 uncultured Comamonadaceae bacterium | reverse complement strand
ATTGCGCGGCTTCGATCAAGCCGTTGTCGACTTCGCGCAGTGCCGTTTCCACCAAGCGCGCGACAAAGGGTGCCGCCGCCAATGTGAGAGGCACGACCGCCGCCCAGGTGCCGATGGACGAGCCGGTGATCATGCGCGTGAACGGGATGATCGCCACCAGCAGGATGATGAAAGGCGTCGAGCGCACGGCGTTCACGATCCAGCCGACCGTCTTGTTGAGCGGGCCGTTTTCGAGCACGCCGCCGTTGTCGGTCAAGCGCAGAAACACGCCCAATGGGATGCCGATCAGGCCGCCCACGAGACCCGAGACGCCGACCATGATGATGGTTTCCCAGAGCGATTGCGCGAACAGCTCCAGCATCATTTCAGAAAAATTCTCGAACATCGCTCGTCAAGCCTCCAGAGTCACTTCATTCACCAACACGTCCTGCGCACGCAGCTCGGCCACGGTGGCGTCAAGGCGCTGGGCCTCGCCACTCGCGAACACGGCGAGCGAGCCAAACGTCTGGCCCTGGATCTCGTCGACCTGTCCGTGCAGGATCGACAGATCGAGTTCGTACTGACGAATCAGTTGCGAGAGGATCGGCTGATAGGCCATCGTGCCCGAATAGGACAGACGCCACAGTCGTCCCGCCACGCCCTGCGAACTGGCGCGGGCCGTGAGGTCGCGCACATGTGTCAGCACGCTGGCAGGCAGCTCCTGCGGCACGATCTCGTCGATCAGGCTCTTGGTGATGGCTTCCTGCGGACGGGTGAACACGTCGATGACGCGGCCCATTTCCACGATCTTGCCGGCTTCGATCACCGCCACGCGATCGGCGATCTGCTTGATCACCTGCATCTGGTGCGTGATGAGCACCACGGTCACGCCGAGCTCGTTGTTCACCTTGCGCAGCAAGTCGAGAATCGAGCGCGTGGTTTCGGGGTCGAGGGCCGAGGTGGCCTCGTCCGACAGCAGCACCTTGGGATTGCTGGCGAGTGCGCGGGCGATGCCCACGCGCTGCTTTTGTCCGCCGGAGATCTGCGCTGGGTAACGGTCTGCGAGTTCCTGCAGACCCACCAGCTCGAGCAAGGGATCGATGCGTTTCTTGATCGCGTCTTTCGACAGACCGGCCAACTCGAGCGGCAGCGCCGCGTTGTCGTACACCGTGCGGGACGACAGCAAGTTGAAGTGCTGAAACACCATGCCGATTTCGCGGCGTGCATCGCGCAGCTCCGCGTCGTTCAGCTTGGTGAGATCGCGACCGGCAACGATGACCTCGCCCGCGGTGGGACGGTTCAGCAGATTGATCACGCGCACCAGCGAGCTTTTGCCCGCACCCGAGCGTCCGATGATGCCGAACACTTCGCCCGCACCAATCTTCAGATCGATGCCGCGCAGCGCTTCAACGGGACCTTTCGGTCCCTTGTAAATCTGGGTAATACCCCGTAAGTCAATCATGAATGCAAAAAATACGCCGCAGTCGACCTAGGATCGTCCCAAGCCGCAGCGGCGCGCTTTCAGGAGTAAATAAGATGGCTTGAAATGTAATCGTTCGTCATCAAAGCCACAACGAACAATCCGTTAAGTAATAAGACCTGCTGGTTATAAGGAGCCGTTTTCGCTCCCACCGGCGGGGGTGCAACGTCTGCACCGGCAGCAAAGTTTCTCTACTGTCGCTATCATTCGGGTTTGCCCTTATTCTAGAGCGATCGCAAAGGCCATGGCTGTTGGCCGTCATATTTCACGCGCTGAGCTCCTGGTCGGGCGCGTCGACGGCCCTGGCTTGCCACATCACTCTCGCCCTCGTTTGACCTCTTCTTCAGCGCCTGTGCGCACCCCGCCTCCATCGCCCTCCATGCAACACCGCTGGCCCGCTGTTCCCTGGATTGGATACTCCATGTGCGTGGGGGTCATGGGCACGGCGCTGGCCAGCCCGCTCTACCCCATCTACCAAAGCACCTGGAATCTGCGCCCGAGCGACATCACGCAGGTCTTCGTGCTCTACATGTTTGGCGTGTTGGCGAGCCTGCTGTTCCTGGGTCGCCTCACGCAGCGCTTCGGCTTCCTGCCGATTCTGCGCGCCGGTCTGATCGTGATGACCTCCGGCGTGGTGCTGTCCGCTGCCGCCTGGAACGTTCCGTCCTTCATGGTCGCGCGCCTGCTGATTGGCCTCGCATCGGGAATGATCACCACCTCGGCCTCGGTCGGCATGGTGCAGGCCAGCCCGGGTCGCGACCCCAGACGCATTGCGGCCCTCACCACCGTGGCGATGACCCTCGGGTTCGGCATCGGCCCCTTGATCGGCGGGCTGATCGCACAGTGGGTCCCCGCGCCGCTGGTCACCGCCTACATTCCCACCGCAATCATGGGCTCGATCGCCATCTACGCGCTGCACCGGATCTCGGTGGAGCCGACCGTCGCCGTCAGCCAACCTCTCGACGAACACGACCCGAAAGCCACGCCGGAAAACACCCGTCCGTTCGCCAAGTGGATGCCCACCCTCACCTTCCCGCCGCAGCAAGGCCGCCGCCAGTTCTGGCTGGCCAGCATGGGCGCATTCAGTGCGTTCGGCATGTTCAGCCTGTATTCGTCGCTGGCACCGAGCTTCATGAAGGAAATCGTGCCGTGGAGCGGCCCGGCCGTGAGCGGCCTGTCGATCGCGATGATTCTGTTTCTGTCGTCCGCGTTTCAATTCATGGTGCGCAATCAGCGCACCAAATCGGTCGTGATCGTGGCGGACTTCGCCCTGGTGGCCTGCAATCTGCTGCTGATGCTCACGATCATCACCGGTGCTTCATGGTTGTTCATCGCGGCCGTCTTCGTGACCGCCTTCGGCCATGGCCTGGCCAACGTGGGCGGCATGGGCGTGGTGGCCAAGCTGACCAAACCGGCCGAACGCGCCGGCCTGCTGAGCTCCTACCTGATCATTGGCTACATGGGAACCATCGTGCCGATCATGGCGGTGGGTTGGCTGGCCGATCACCTGGGACTCAACCAGGCATTGCTCGCGTTTTGCTCCGCGATGATGGTGCTCAATCTGGCGGTGGGCGTGCTGGTGATGCGCACCAGGGAACTGCCTCAGCCGACCGATCACTGAGCGCCGGCCACCTCGCGGCGCTTCATCTCGCGCACCAGCGCTGAAAACTGCTCCGCCGTCTGCCCCTTCACCGCCGCAGGACCCACCAGCGGCGGAATCCAGAATCCCGGCTCCACATCGGCGTGATACACCAGCCGCGTGCCGCCGTGGTCTCCGGACAGAATCAGCACGCTGTGCATGCCCTTCACGTTGCCGGCGATGTTGTGCGCAGTGATGCGCTCGTACGGAACCAACTCCACCTCACGCGTCGAATCGTAGTTCTGCGTGAACGGCCCAAACCTGGCCAGCCCCGACTGCTGCACCGTGAAATGCTGGGCGTCGACACCTGCCTTGACTTTGCTGACCTTGAGGTCGGGAATGATCTTCACCATGCGCGGAAAATCCGTCAGCACCTGCCACGCCGTCTTGGGAGCCACATCGATATGCACGTCGATGCTGACATAGAACTTGTCGCCATCCCGTTTCACCTCGATCAGGCTGGCCGGTACATCCAAGGCCTTGGCCTTGTTTGCTGCCGCATCGTTGGCACCGGGATAGTCTTCCGCATGCACCTGAGCCGCAAAGCAGGTCAACGCGAGCGGAATGCACCAAAGAGTGGCCGACCAATGCTGCCGAGGTGGTTTCAAATCTGATCTCCGAGAGGGGCAAAAGGATCAATATCGCTTGCCGAACACCGGTGCGCTGCCGGATATGGCTGACAGGCAGTGTAGGCGCGACGGGCCAAAACGACATTGCGAATTCACCGTTCACCAGAACGTCGTTGGAGCACGCGCTGAGGTGAAGCGTTGGTGTGAAGCGTTGGTGTTCGTGGCCTGACCTTGGCAAATGGCAGGTGTTGCATTTCACTTTTGAAGTCTCCGTGCGCGCTTCTCGACTTTAGCCTCAAATATCCAAAATATTTTTATCAGCCTCGAATCCCTGATCGAACATTCATGCCCAGCACAAAACATGCGTGATTGGGTTCAATGAATTGAGGGTATTTTTTCATTGCCTCATGTTCAATCCTAACCAATCTCACCCACTGATAGACCCGTCCACGTTGATTTATAAAAATCCCTACGAAATCACGGCCGTAGCACGAGCTTCATGACTCGTTTGATTGGCAACCCTGTGCAAATAGCCCATTAATTCCGCCAATCAAACTCGATTAACTCAAGAATAATTAGCGCGCCGATCCGTTCTTAATAACAAAAGCCAAAAATTCATCGATTTCGCCAGTGAC
>CALMCS010000239.1 GCA_937862875.1 uncultured Comamonadaceae bacterium | reverse complement strand
AAATGAAAAACGCCTTTCACGCGGTGCTGCGTGAAAGGCGTCGAGGCGAAGGGCTTGAAAAGCGCGTTCAGTTTTTGAACGACGTGCCGCGCGTCGTCACGTCCTCTGCCTCGAGTTCGCCATCGCTCCATTGGCCGCCCAGCACCTTGTAGAGCGTGATGCGATTGACCTGCTCGGCCAGTTGCAGCGAGATTTGCGTTTGCTGTGCGAGGTACAGCGCGCGCTGTGCGTCGAGCACCGAGAGGTAACTGTCCGCACCGAGTCGGTAACGGGCGTCCGACAACTCCAGCGCCTTCTGCGTCGAGTCGACCAGGGAGCGCTGCGCGTTGATGCGGTCGTCCAGCGTCGAGCGATCCGCGAGCGCGTCGGAGACCTCGCGGAAGGCGGTCTGCACGGCTTTTTCGTACTGCGCGACAGCGGTTTCCTGCGCCACTTCGGCTACCCTCAAGTTCGCGCGGTTGCGGCCTGCATCGAAGATCGGCAAGCGGATTTGCGGAATGAACGACCAGGTGCCGTTGCCCGCGCCGAACAGGTTCGACAGATCGTTGCTGCCCGTGCCCACCGACGCGGTGAGCGTGATCGATGGGAAGAAGGCTGCGCGGGCCGCGCCGATGTTGGCGTAGGTGCCGCGCAGGCTGTGTTCTGCGGCCTGCACGTCGGGACGGTGCAGCAGCACGGAGGAGGGTAGATCCTGCGGAACCGAGATCAATGCCGACGATGGTGCCGGCGTGGACACATGCACCGACGCGAGACGCTTGGCATCGCGCTGCGGGGCGATTGTTGCCGCCGTGATCGGCGCGGGGCGCGGGATGCTCACCAGCGACGGCGCCACGCTTTGGGGCAGCAGCGATTCATGAATCGAATCGCCCACCAGCAGGCCCAGCGCATTGCGATCGCGCGCGACCTGCGAAGCGTAGGTGCCGACATCGACGCGCGCGGAATCGACCGTGGTGCGGGTCTGCGCGAGTGTCAGGCCGTTGGTGGCACCGAGTTCGTGGCTGCGCACGGTCAGCGCCAGCGCTTCCTCGCGTGTGCGCAGCGTCTCGCGTGCCAGCAGCAGGCGGCGCGCGTCGGCGTCGAGGGTGAGCCAGGCGTTGGAGAGCTCGGCGATCAGGCTGAGCTGCACGCTGCGGCGGTTTTCCGCCACGCGCAGAAACTCCTGCAAGGCCGTCTCGTTCACGTTGCGCACGCGGCCGAAGAAGTCGATCTCGTAGCTGCTGAAGCCTAGCTGTGCGGTGTACAGACCGGTCACGTTGGAGCGACCAGCGGTGGTCAGGTCGTCCGCAGTGCGGGTGCGGTTGCCCACGCCGGTCGCCGCCACAGACGGGAAGAACGCCGAGCGCTCGATGCCGTATTGGGCACGCGCCTTCTCGATCGCAAGCACCGCCACGCGCAGGTCGCGGTTGTTTTCGAGGGCCTGCTTGATGAGTTCGCGCAGCCGTGGTTCGGCGACGAATTCCTGCCAGGCCATCGGGCCGTATTGCTCATCGAGCCGCACGGCGGCTTCCTGATCGGGCGAGAGTTCGGCGGTCGATTCGACGCGCGCCATCTTGCCTTGAACGGGCAGCGGGGGCTGCTCGTATTCGGGCGCGAGCGACATGCAGGCCGACAGCATCAGCGGCGCACTGAGCACCACCGCCGTTTGCCAGCGGGGGAGCAGAGAGGACAAAAGTTTCAATTCCATCATGGTGCAGGATGCGGTGTGTCGTTCAGCACGGGAGCAGTTCCGTTGTGGGCTCCGTCGTCGGTTCCGGTCTTGGACGCGGGCGGCTTGTTGCGCAGAAAGAGTTTGCGGATGACCAGGAAAAACACCGGCACGAAGAAGATACCCATCAGCGTGGAGAAGATCATGCCGCCCAGCACGGCGGTACCGATCGCCTGACGTCCACCGGCACCAGCGCCGGTGCCGATCGCCAGTGGCAGCACGCCGAAGCCGAAGGCCAGCGAGGTCATCAGAATCGGGCGCAGACGCATGCGCACGGCTTGCAGCGTGGCCTCGACGAGCGCCATGCCGCGCTCCTGAAGCTGCACCGCAAACTCGACAATCAAGATCGCGTTCTTCGACGCCAGACCGACGGTGGTGAGCAGACCCACCTGGAAGTACACGTCGTTCGACATGCCGCGCGTATAGGTCGCGATCAGCGCTCCGATCACGCCGAGCGGTACGGCCATCATGACCGAGACCGGCACGCTCCAGCTTTCGTACAACGCGGCCAGACACAGGAACACGAACAGGATCGAGACGGCATACAGCATCGGAGCCTGGGAGCCCGACTGGCGCTCTTGCAGCGATGCGCCGGTCCATTCGATACCGATGCCGTTGGGCAGTTTCTCCACGATGGCTTCAACCGCCTTCATTGCGTCACCCGAGCTCACTCCGGCGGGCGTGTTGGCCAGCATTTCAAGGGCAGGGCTGCCGTTGTAGCGCATGAGCTGCGGCGAACCGCTGGTCCATGAGGTACTGGCGAAGGCGGAGAAACGCACCATCTCGCCGTTCTTGTTGCGCACCGACCATTGCAGGATGTCCTGGGGCAACATGCGGTAGGGCGCATCGGCCTGGATGTAGACGCGCTTGACGCGGCCGTAGTGGATGAAGTCGTTGACGTAGTTGCCGCCGAGCGCGTGTGCGAGCACGGTGTTCACGTCGGTCATCGACAGACCCAGCGCCGCAGCCTTGCGGTCGTCGATGTCGACCTTGAGCTCCGACGTGTCGTCGAAGTTCGAGGTGCGCATGTTCAAGAGCGCAGGCATGTTGCGCGACTCGGCCACCATGGTGTCCTTGGCCTTGATCAGCTCCTCGTGACCGAGGCCGTTCAAGTCCTTGAGCATGAAGTTGATGCCCGAGCTCGAGCCGAGTCCACGCACCGCGGGCGGCAGCATCACGTAGATGCGCGCGTCGCGAATCTTGCGCAGGTCCTTGGTCGCCTGGTTGGCGATCGACGCAGCCGATTGGCTGGACAGAGGACGCTGGCTCCAGGGCTTCAGGCGGACAAACATATTGCCCGAGTTCTGGTTGCCGTTCAGACCCGAGATGGCGTTCACGCGGTCCACTTCGGGAATGGCGCGGAAGTAATCGGTCATCTCGTTCATCACGTCCTGCAGGCGCGCATCGGTCGCGCCCGAGGGCAGGGTGATGCTGGCAGACACGAAGCCCTGATCTTCATCGGGCAGGAACGAGGTGGGCAGGCGGTGGAACAGCCAGGCCACACAGCCGACCAGCACCAGGAAGATCACCATCATGCGACCGGCACGCGTCAGCAGTTTGGCGACGCAGCGCTGGTACCAGTTGGCGCGCTTGTCGAACTGGTGGTTGAAGCCGCGGAAGAAACGGTCCACCCAGCCGAGCGGGCCTCGACGGATTGGACGGTCGTGGTGACCATGCGTCATCGGCTTGAGCAGCGTGGCGCACAGCGCAGGGGTGAGCGTCAGCGCCACGAACACGGACAGCGCCATCGCGGCCACGATGGTGACCGAGAACTGGCGGTAGATCACGCCGACCGAGCCGGCAAAGAACGCCATCGGGATGAACACGGCCGACAGCGTGAGGCCGATACCGACCAGCGCGGGGGTGATTTCACGCATCGATTTCTGCGTGGCTTCCTTCGGGCCGAGGCCTTCCTCGCTCATGATGCGTTCGACGTTTTCCACCACCACGATGGCATCGTCCACCAGCAGACCAATCGCGAGCACCATGGCGAACATGGTCAGCATATTGATCGAGTAACCCATGATCGACAGCACGCCCAGCGTGCCCAGCAGCACCACCGGCACGGCGATGGCGGGGATCAGTGTGGCGCGCAGGTTCTGCAGGAAGATGAACATCACCAGCGTCACCAGCACCATGGCCTCGCCCAGGGACTTGACCACTTCTTCGATGGACGCGCGCACGAACGGTGTGCTGTCCGAGCTGACCACGCCCTTGATGCCGTCGGGGTAGTACTGCGAGAGTTCGTCGAGTTTCTTCTGAACGTCTTCGGCCACCTTCATGGCGTTCGCGCCGTCGGCCAGCACGATGCGCATACCGTCACCGGGTTGGCCGCTCAGCATGGATTTGACCGTCAGGTTGTCGCCCTCGAGCGAGACACGGGCCACATCATCGATCGTCACCACCGAGCCATCCTGCGCGGCTTTCAGCACGATGTTCTGGAACTCCTGCACCGTCTGCAGCTTGGAGCGCGCGGTGATGGTGGCGTTCAGCATCTGGCCCTTCACGGCGGGCAACTGGCCGAGCTGACCGGCGGAGACCTGTACGTTCTGGTTGTTGAGCGCGACGATCAGATCGGACGGCATCAGCGCGTACTTTTCCATCAGCGCCGGATCCATCCAGATGCGCATCGCGTAGTTGGTACCGAACACGGTCACGTCGCCCACACCATCGACACGTGCGATCACGTCGACGACGTTGCTGGTCAGGTAGTCACCGATGCGCACTTGCGTGACGCTCGGGTCGGGCGAGGTGAACACATAGGTCACCAGATAGTCATTGCCGCCCTTGTTGACGAACACGCCGCGGCTCTTCACCGAGTCGGGCAGGCGGTTGATGGCCCCCTGCAGCTTGTTCTGTGCCTGCACCTGGGCCACGTCGATATTGGTGCCCGGGGCAAAGGTGAGGGTGGTGCGCGAGCGGCCTGCGGAGTCGCTGCTGGAGCTCATGTAGAGCAGGTTGTCGAGGCCCTTCAATTGCTGCTCGATCACCTGCGTGACCGAGTTTTCCACGGTCTCGGCGCTGGCGCCGGTGTAGATCGTGTTCAGCGTCACGCGCGGCGGCGCAATGTCGGGATACTGCTCGAGCGGCAGCGTGAAGATGGACATCGCGCCCGCAAGCATGATGACGATGGAGAGCACCCACGCGAAAACGGGGCGGTTGATGAAGAACTGAGCCATGGTGAGTCAGGCCTTCGATCAGCGGGACGCAGCAGCGGAGGCCGCTGTTGCTGCCGCAGGCGCTGCGACCGCCTTGGTGCTGGCGTCATCGCCCGGGACGGCCTTGTTGGCGTCACGTGGCGTCCACGGCACGGGCTTGACCTTGTCGCCTTCCTTCACGCGCAGCGAGCCGTCGACCAGAATCGAGTCGCCGGCGTTCAGGCCGGACACCACTTCCCAGCGATTGCCCACGGCCGCGCCGGTGACGATGCGGCGGCGCTCCAATTTGTTCTCGGCACCCAGCACCAGCACGCTGGCGTTGCCGGCCGGGTCGCGCAAGACCGCCTGTTGCGGCGCGAGCAGCGACTTGTCATTCACGCCGTTTTCCAGCACGGCGCGCACGTACATGCCGGGCATGAGCAGGCCGTCAGGATTCGGCACGATCGCGCGCAGGGTGATCGAGCCCGTGGTCGGGTTCACGTTCACACCGCTGAATTGCAGGCGACCGGGTTGTGGGTAAGGCGTGCCATCGTCGAGCTTGATGGTGATGCGTGCCTCGCCCTTGCCGGCGCTTTGAATCTGTCCGCTCGCCAGGGCGTTCTTGAGCTGCAGGACCTGCGCGCTCGACTGTGTAAAGTCTATGTAAAGAGGGTCGGTTTGCGACACCGTGGTCAGCACATTCGTCTGATTGGCCGTGACCAGCGCCCCCGGAGTGACCGACGAGGTCGTGGTGCTGCCGGAAATCGGCGACTTGATTTGCGTGTATCCCAGATTGATGCGCGCCGCGTCGAGGGCTGCCGAGGCCACCGCCACGTCCGACTGCGCCTGCACGACCGCCGCCTGGCTGTCGTCGTAGACCTGACGGCTGATGGCGTCGATCTTCACCAGTTCAGCGTTGCGCTTGGCATTGGTCTGGGCCGTTCCCAGTGTGGCGCGGGCCTTGGCCAGTGCGGCCTCCGCGCTCTTCACGGCGACCGCATAGGTGGCAGGGTCGATCTGGTACAGCACCTGGCCGGCCTTGACCTGCGCGCCTTCGGTGAACAGGCGCTTTTGCAGGATGCCGCCCACCTGGGGGCGAATTTCCGCCACCAGGAATGCATTCGTGCGTCCCGGCAATTCCGTGGTCACCACCTGACGCTCGGGCTGTATCTGGACCATGCCGACTTCCTGCGGGCCCGAGGGGGCGACGGGTTTGGCACCCTTGTCGGAGCAGGCGGTGAGCGCCAGTGCGCAGCCAGAAATCAGTAGCCAACGATTGAGTTTTTCAGTGGGGGCGCGAACTGTTCGGGGTGCGGAAGACATGAGTGGGGTGCGGAGTGTTTCGGGCAAGGCGGAAGAACCAGAAGCGGCAGAATTCATGGAATTCACAGAAATCATGGAATAGGCGCAAATCTCGGGATAGACGAACATTCTGAACGCCAAATTGGGAGAAACATGGGAGTTCGCCTATTCTCGACGGATGTAACCGGAGATTTCATACCAGAAAACCCGCTAGTGGCGCGCAAATTACACTGTGGCAATTCCCTTTTTCTTGCGCGCAATGCTTTCAAAGCACCAATTTCGATTGTGATGGGTTTGATGTTTCCCTCCAAACGGCTCTCGCCGGGCATCACCGGCAAGCTGTTTCTCGCGGTGCTGTTCACCGCCGTGTGCGTGGTGGTTGCCATGGCGCTGGCCGCGCAATGGAGTTTCAGCCGCGGGTTTCTGGGCTACTTGAACGAGCTCGAGGCCCAGCGTCTTCAGGCGACCCGGCCGCGCATCGAGGCTGCGTACGTCGAAAACGGTCGCAATTGGGAATTCCTGCGCAGCGACCGGCGGCAATGGTTTCATTTGCTGCGACCCCAGCCCGACCCCGATTCGCAATCGGCAGACCCCGCAGTCCCGAGCCAGACCGGCCCATCGTTCCCCGCGAGGACTGAGCTGACCGGAGCGCTGCTGCGCACCTCTTTGTACGACGCCGACGGCAACTATGTCGTGGGGTTGACCGATGTGCGCATCGAAACGCAGCGCTGGCCTCTGGTGGTCGACGGTGCCACCGTGGGCTGGGTCGCCACGGCTCCGTTCCAGAGCGTCACGGCCTCGGGCGACGTGCGCTTCGAGCGCAGCCAGTACCGCGCCACCTGGACCATGGGCGCGGTCTCCGTGCTGCTGGCGGCGCTGGTCGCGCTCTGGGTGGCGCGCGTGCTGCTCCATCCGCTCCGGCAAATGGCGCGGGCGACGCACCGACTGGCCGAGGGCGACTACGCGATCCGCGTCAAAGTGCAGTCGCGCGACGAGGTCGGTCAATTGGCCGAAGACTTCAACCGCATGGCCGGGGCGCTGGAACGCACCGAGAAGAAGCGCCGCGACTTCATGGCCGATCTCTCGCACGAGCTGCGCACGCCGCTGGGGGTGCTGAACGGCGAGCTCGAAGCCATCGAAGACGGCCTGCGCCCGCTCACCCGCGAGTCGCTGCACTCGCTGCAGGCCGAGGTGACGACGCTGAACAAGCTGGTCAGCGATCTGTACGACCTGTCGCTGGCCGACGCGGGCGCGATGACCTTCTTGCACACGCCCCTCGATTGGGTGGAGCTGCTGCGCGCGACCACGCAAAGCTACCAGGCGCGCTTTGCCGAGGCCGGGTTGGGGCTGCAGTTCGAATGCCAACCCGCCGACTTTGAAATCGCGGGCGACGCACGCCGCCTGCGCCAACTGCTCTCCAATCTGCTGGAAAACGCGCTGCGCTATACCGATCCCGGTGGTCTGCTGCGCATGCGCCTGCGTCGCAACGGGGGCATGGCCGAGCTGCAACTCGATGATTCGCCCCCGGGCATTGCACCCGAACATCTGACACGTATTTTTGACCGCTTCTACCGGGTCGAGGGCTCGCGCAGCCGCGCCAGTGGCGGCGCGGGGCTGGGCTTGGCGATCTGCCAACGGATTGTTGAGGCGCATGGCGGCACCCTGGTGGCGAGTGCTTCCGATCTGGGCGGCCTGCGTCTGGTGGTGCAACTGCCGCTGCGCAATGAGGAAACGCCCGACTGGGCTGAAAAGACGGGGCTGTGATGTCGACACCATTTCCATTCGAGGCCAAGGGAGTCGATATCGGCGCGCCGGCGCAGGTGCTGGTGGTCGAGGACGAACCCAAGCTCGCCGCGCTGCTCATGGACTATCTGCGTGCCGCGGGCTACGCCGCGAGTTGGCTGGCCGATGGCAGTCAGGTGATCGCCCATGTGCGCCAGCAAACGCCCGACCTTGTATTGCTCGACGTGATGCTGCCGGGGCGCGACGGCATGTCGCTGTGCCGCGAACTGCGCGAGTTCAGCGACGTGCCGATCATCATGCTCACGGCGCGCGTCGAAGAGGTCGATCGGCTCGAAGGCCTCGAGTGCGGCGCGGACGACTACATCTGCAAAACCCCGTTCAGCCCGCGCGAGGTGGTGGCGCGGGTGAAGGCCATCCTGCGCCGTACACAGTTGCAGATGCAGCAGGGCGGATCGACGCGACATGCGCGCCAGGCCATGGGCGCGCTACGGGTCGACGCCGATGCCTACCGTGCGTATTACAAGGGAGAGCTGCTGGAGCTCACGCCGGTGGAATTTCGCCTGCTGAAAATTCTGTCGGCCTCGCCGGGCCACACCTTTTCCCGCGACCAACTGCTCGCGCGCCTGCACGACGACCCACGTTCCGTGAACGACCGCACGGTCGACAGCCACGTCAAGAACCTGCGCCGCAAGCTAGAAGCCGTCGACCCACACAGCGAATTGATCCGCTCAGTCTACGGAGTGGGATTTCGTCTCGAAATGTAGACCTGTATATATTTGCTCTACAGAGGGAAAATTCACCTCCAGACGCCCCGCGTTAGGGTAGAAACGGGGGCTAGTTTGTTAACTATGTTGTGTGCATCCCCCAGTAGGGGATTGCATGGGTATAGATTCATGTTCCCCGCATAACATCGCATCCCGGTAAGCCGTCCCGGCTGGACAGAATTTTTTCGTATCACTGAAGGACATTCCATGAGCAATAACGACAACGCATCCCTCTCCGACGAACTCTGGCAGCAACTGCAGGGCGCGCCGCTGCAGCAGATCGCTCAGCAACTGGGCACCAGCCCGGAGCAAGCCGGTAGCGCCGTGAGCATGGCTCTGCCCATGCTGCTGGGCCAGATGGGCCAGAACGCGCAACAACCCGGCGGTGCCGATGCCCTGATGGGCGCGCTGCAGGGTCACATGGGTGGCGGCCAGCAGGCACAGGGCCTGGGCGGCTTTGATCTGGGCGGACTGCTGGGCTCCGTGCTCGGCGGCGCAGGCGGCGGCGCAATGGGCGGTGGCGGCGCGAGCTCCATGGGCGCAGACATCCTGGGTCACATCTTCGGCGGCAACCAGCAGTCGGCATCGAACGGTCTGGGTCAGGCCAGCGGCCTGGGCGCCAGCGGCGGTCAACTGCTGCAGATTCTGGCTCCCATGGTCATGGCCTTCCTGGCGCACCGCGTCAGCAGCGGCGGCATGGACACCGGCGGTCTGGGCAACATGCTGGGTCAGGAAACGACGCGCGCTCAACAACAAGGTGGCGCTGGCGGCGGTTTGCTGGGCAGCCTGCTGGATCAGAACGGCGACGGCAAGCTCGACATGGGCGACCTGCTCAAGATGGGCGCGGGCTTTTTGAACCGCCGTTGAATCTCTGAAGGAACGCTATCTCCTTAGCGTTTCGGATTGAAAAGACGCCAGTCGTCCTCGGATTCCCGGGGATGGGTGGCGTTTTTTGTTGCTGGGTGCTCCGTTTTTGTGCGTTGCATTCCGTTGCCAGTATGACGCGCCTATGCGTTTCTCCCCGGTTGCTTTCGCGCGCAGTTCGGTCAACACTTTCCTCTGCGCATGCCCCGTGCTATTCAATCGTGCAGCTAATCGTGTATTGATTCACGGGGTCGTATCCACTTGATCTGGGGAGCTCCACATGACGACAGTTGCCGAAATTCTCAAGACCAAACCCGCCGGCGAGGTTTTTACGGTCAGTCCCTCCGACACCATCCTGAGCGCGCTGAAGCTGATGGCCGACAAAGGCATTGGCGCGGTGCTGGTGGTCGGCACCTCCGGCAAGCTCGAAGGCATCTTTTCCGAGCGTGACTATGCGCGCAAGGTGGTTCTGCTGGGCCGGTCGTCGGGCGACACCCCGGTCAGCGACGTGATGACCCGCGCGGTGCGCTTTGTGCACCCCGAGCAGAGCACCGAGCAGTGCATGGGGCTGATGACCAACAACCGGATTCGCCACCTGCCCGTGATGAGCGGAGAGACCATCGTGGGGCTGATCTCCATTGGAGACTTGGTGAAAAACATCATGTCGCACCAGAAATTCCTGATCGAACAGATGGAGCAGTACATCACCGGCGGCGCGATGAGCTGATTCTTGCTGACGCCTGCTATTCTTTTTCTTTTCTCGCTTTTTCCCTTTTCCCTTCACCCGTCGGAAATTCATCCTCCCACTACACTGGGAGGATGAGTTTGCTGATTCTTGGAATTGAGTCGTCCTGTGACGAAACGGGCGTCGCGCTGGTGCGCGCGTCTGACGACGCGGCCGTTGTGCCGCAACTGCTGTCGCACGCGCTGCACAGCCAGATTGAAATGCACCGCGCCTATGGCGGTGTCGTGCCCGAGCTGGCCAGCCGCGACCATATCCGTCGCGTTCTGCCGCTGACCCAGCATGTGCTGAACGAATCCGGCAAGACGCTGGCCGATGTCGACGTGGTCGCGTTCACCCGCGGTCCTGGCCTCGCCGGCGCGCTGCTGGTGGGGTCTGGCGTGGCCTGCGCGATGGCGGCGGCGCTCGACAAGCCGGTGCTCGGTGTCCATCACCTGGAAGGGCATCTGCTGTCGCCGTTCCTGAGCGCCGATCCACCGGAGTTCCCGTTCATCGCGCTGCTGGTGTCCGGCGGCCATACGCAGCTGATGCGCGTGGACAGCGTGGGCGACTACCAAATCCTCGGCGAGACCATCGACGATGCGGCCGGTGAGGCATTCGACAAATCCGCCAAGCTGATGGGCCTGCCTTACCCCGGTGGCCCGGTGCTCTCCAAGCTGGCAGACGGCGGCGACCCCAAGGCGTTCAAGTTGCCGCGCCCGCTGATGCATTCCGGCGATCTCGATTTTTCGTTCGCGGGCCTGAAAACCGCGGTGCTCACGCAAGCCAAGAAGCTCGGTGACGAGCTCGAAGCGCGCAAGGCCGATCTGGCCGCCAGCACGCAAGCGGCAATCGTCGAAGTGCTGGTCAAGAAGACGCTGAAGGCGCTCGATCAGACCGGCATGAACCGCGTCGTGGTGGCAGGCGGAGTAGGCGCCAACAAGCTGCTGCGCGAGCAATTGAATGAGGCCTGCGCCAAGCGCAAGATTCGCGTGCACTACCCCGAGCTGCACCTGTGCACCGACAACGGCGCCATGATCGCCATGGCCGCAGCCATGCGCCTGCAATCGGGCCGCGAAAGCGCCAGCCGCGAATACGCCTTCGACGTGAAGCCGCGCTGGCCGCTCGATACGCTGGTTTGATTTGCGAGTAGAGTAGCTCGGTACATTTTGATGGACAGACTTTTCCGATAGCTTTCACCGATACATTCCCCGATTGCCTTCCCAGTCAATGGATGCGCCAAAAAGCGCATCCCACCTTGAGAGGAGATGGATATGAATACGGACACGGATACGGATACGCTTGCAGAAGAACGTCGCTCATTGCCCGAGCTCTACACCGCCGCACGCGCCGAGGGCGGCAAGCTCACCGTCTATGCAGGTGGAGATTTCGCGGCGCAGCAGGACGGAACCGCCAACGCGTTCCGCGCTGCATTCCCGGCGATCGATTTCGAGGTCGTGGTCGACTACAGCAAGTACCACAACATCCGCATCGACCGGCAGCTGCGGGATGGGGACCTGATTCCCGACGTCACCCATCTTCAGACCACCTTCGACTTCGACCGCTGGAAGGCGCTCGGTGTGCTCATGCGCTACCGACCCGCCGGTTTTGGTCAGGTGTACGAAGGCTTCAAGGACCCAGACGGTTATTTCGTCGCCATCGGCACGTTCGCCTTCAGCTTCATGCATGGCACAGGCGGCGGGCCCGCCACGCCCAAGAACCTGATCGACCCCGAGTGGCGCGGCCGAATCGCCTCGGCGTTTCCGCAAGACGACGACGCCACCCTGTTTCTCTTCAAGAAATACGTCGACATCTACGGCTGGAAGTGGCTCGATGCGCTCGCTCAGCAACAACTGCGCTTTGGTCGCGGCACCAACTCGCCAGGCGATGAGGTGGGAATCGGAAGAGCGCAGGTCGGCGTCGGCGGATACAACACCGGCGCGAGCGGACTGACCTGGGTCGTCCCCCAGGGCGAGCACCCCTTCTTCGCCTGGGGCCAGCGCGCGGCCATCTTCCGCGACGCCAAGCACCCCGAGGCGGCCAAGCTCTACCTGAATTGGTTGCTCAGCGAAGGCAATCAGCGAAACGCCTTCAAGGGCTGGAGCGTGCGCAAGGACCTCGTCCCCGAAGGCGGCTCCATATGGACGATTCCCAATGCGCATGTCGACGAATTCATCGGATTCATGGCCGACCGAGCGCTGGTCGAATGGTGGCGCCAGACCATGGTGCTGCACCTCGGCGAAGCCCGCGGCGAACCTTCACCGGGCTGGCTTGGCCTGCGCCCGACCCAACAAGTGCGTTGATTGAACAAGCAAAGGGCTTAGCAAAGTGCTGACCATGGATTTTCGTTCCGGTTTCCGTTTCTGTTCCCGTTCCGCGCTCCTGCCCAGCCTGATCGCATCGGCGTTGATGCTTGCCGCTGGAATGGCGCGCGCCGCTTGCGCCGCCGACTTTGCGCGCGACCACCT
>CALMCS010000238.1 GCA_937862875.1 uncultured Comamonadaceae bacterium | reverse complement strand
CCTCGGGACGCAATCTGCCAACGGTGTCGTTCGACCTTCGCAACGCGGTGACGGCGTCACCCTGCTGGATCAGGGCTTGAATCTGCTCAATCGAATTGGGGTATGCCATGTTGATGCTGATGCCGAACTATTGAGATCAGCAGAAACATTAACACACCCTATCGAAATGAGGCATCCGATATCCAATGCCGCATACCCGATACCAGATACCAGATACCCAGTGCTCAATGAGCGCGACGGTCAGCTACCCACCACGCTGAGCTGATTCGACACGTCCTTGACGCCTTCGATCGCCTTGGCGAGGGCCACTGCGCGGTCCTTGTCGGCTGGGGTCTTCACGGGGCCGCTCAGCGTCACCACACCGTCCTTGGTTTCCACGCTGATCAACACGGCGCTCAGGTCCGGGTCGGCTGCGTAGGCGGTCTTCACCTTGGTGGTGATGCCGGTGTCGTCCAGTACGACCGCTGCACTGCTGGCCGCGCTGCGAGCTGCGGTAGCCGCGTCCTGTGCCGCGCTTTCCATTTTCTGCTTGGCCTCATCGGCTGCCACCTCGGTCTTGGCGACGGCGGTGTCCAGCTTCTGGCCGGCGGTGGGCTCGTTGGGCTTTTGATCACAAGCGGCAAGACCCATGCTGAGCGCCAAGGCCATCAGCAGACCTGCGCCGCGGGTGGTGGAGGGGCGGGAAAAAACTGAAGTGGAGATTTTTTGCATCTGACGTATTCCTAGGGTTAACCACGAATAGACAACTATAGATATCTCTCGCGCCAGCGCCAGTTCGCAAGTGCTTCAATCGCTGTAGGACAGATCGCACGGGCTCTGCGATCAATGAGTCGCGCAGGTAACTCCAACAATCACAATCATGCGCAGAGTCGGCGGACCTTGCCCGACAATACGGGCCATGAATGTGCAAACGCTACGTCAATGGCTACCGTTTCTGAATTGGCCGCGCCCCACGGGTCCACTGCTCAAGAGTGAATTCTGGGCGGGCATGACCGTCGGTCTGATGTTGGTGCCGCAAGGCGTAGCCTACGCGGCGCTGGCCGGCATGCCATTGGTGACCGGCATCTACGCATCGCTGATTCCGGCGATTGTCGCGGTGCTGTTCAGCTCGTCGACGCGCCTTGGCGTGGGGCCGACGGCGCTGACCAGTCTGTTGATCGGGGCGTCGCTCACCGGCTTGGCCGAGCCGACCACCGCGCGTTGGGTGGAGCTCGCGGTCTGGCTCGCGATTCTCTCCGGGCTGCTCCAGTTGATTGTGGGATTGGTGCGCTTTGGCTGGCTCATGAGTCTGGTGACCTCGCCCGTGCTCACCGGCTTCACGCAGGCGGCCGCGCTGCTGATTCTGCTGTCGCAACTGCCCGCCCTGCTCGGCCTGCGGACCGGCTGGCATGCGCTGTTCAGCAATCCGTCGATCCACCATTTCGACCTCACCTCCATGGGCTTCGGTCTGGGAAGTCTGGCGCTGTTGGTGCTCTCCAAGCGCTGGAAGCCCTTGTTTCCGGGCGCCATCGTGATCATCTCGGGCGCGGGTTTGCTGAGCTGGTACATCGGGTTTGCCGACAAGGGCGGCGACGTGATCGGCCATTTGCCCTCCGGTTTTCCGAGCCTGTATGTTCCCGGCTGGCTGTCGTGGGATGACTTCGGCTCGCTGCTCATGCCCACGCTGGTGGTGGCGCTGGTGAGCTTTCTCGAGACCGCCTCCAGCGCCAAGGTCGAGCACCAGCGCGAAGGCACGCAGTGGAACGAGAACCAGGATCTGATCGCCCAGGGCCTCGCCAAGATCAGCTCGGGCTTCAGCGGCGGTTTCGCCACCAGCGCCTCGTTCTCGCGCTCGGCGATCAATATCTTTGCGGGTGCGCGCACCGGTTGGTCCAACATCTTCGCCACCCTGCTCGTGTTGGTGGCGCTGCTGTGGCTGACCCCCGAGCTCTACCATGTACCGGACTCGGTGCTGGCCGCCGTGGTGGTGACCGCCGTGACGGGCCTGTTCAAGCCGCAGATTCTGCTGCGACTGTGGAGCGTGTCCCGCGTCGAGGCGACGATCGCCATCGTGACCTTTGTGCTCACCATCGCCACCGCGCCGCGCCTGTACTGGGGGGTGCTCGCCGGCGTGCTGATGAACCTGAGCCATTTCCTCTATGGCCGCATGCATCCGCGCATCATCGAGGTGGGCATGCATCCGGATGGCAGCCTGCGGGACCGCAAGCTGTGGCAATTGCCGCCGCTGACGCCCCATCTGCTCGCACTGCGCATGGACGCCGAACTCGACTTTGCGAGTGCCGCCACCCTGGAGCGGCGCATCACCAAGGAGCTGCAGGCCAGGCCCGAATTGCGCGATGTCTGCCTGTTCGCCCTGCCCATCAACCGCATCGACGTGACGGGCGTGGAAACCTTCGAGCGCCTGCACGGCCAGCTGCGCAAGAGTGGCGGCACGCTCTACCTGAGCGGGTTGAAACTGCCCGTCGAACAGGTGCTGGAGCGCGCCGGTGCGCTGAAGAAGGATGAGCACCTCCAGCTCTACCGCACCGATGCCGAAGCACTGGCCAAACTGCAGCAAAGCGCCGCAGCATAGATAATTGAGGTTTTTCCGACTTTCCAGCGCTGCCCCCGTGGCAGCGCAGTGCATTTTTTCCGCCTATGACCAGCGCCGCGACTTCGGTCCTCAATATTTCCAGCTACCTCTTCGTTGCCCTGCCCGATGCGCCGGCGCTGCGCGATCTTCTGCACGCGCGCGCGATTGCGGCCGACCTCAAGGGCACGATCCTGATCGCCGAGGAAGGCATCAACCTGTTCCTCGCCGGGCCGGCCGAGAGCGTGCGCGGTTTCGTCACCGAGCTCAAGCAAGACCCGCGCTTTGCCACGCTCGAGCCCAAGGAGAGCTGGTCGGACCACCAACCGTTTCGCAAGATGCTGGTGAAGGTCAAGGGCGAGATCATTCGCATGAACATGCCCACGATTCGCCCGAGCGCCGGCCGTGCGGCAGCCGTCACGCCCGAGACGCTGCACCGCTGGCTCACGGCGGGCCATGATGACGAGGGCCGCCCTGTGGTCACGCTCGATACGCGCAATGCGTTCGAGGTCGATCAGGGCACGTTCGACAACGCCATCGACTGGCGCATCGACAAGTTCACCGAGTTCCCCGAAGCGATGCGCGCACACAAGAGCGAACTCGAAGGCAAGACCGTGGTGAGTTTCTGCACCGGCGGTATTCGCTGCGAAAAGGCCGCGATTCTGATGGCCCAGGAAGGCGTCGAGAACGTCTACCAGCTCGAGGGCGGCATTCTCAAATATTTTGAATTGACCGATGGCGCGCACTACCACGGCGGCTGTTTTGTGTTCGACGAGCGCCGCGTGCTGGGTGCCGAGCTGAGCATCGTGCCGTTGATTCCCGAGACCAGCGAAGAGCAGCCCGCCAGCCAACCGGACTGAAGCTCGGCACTCCTGTGTCGCCCTCAGCGCCGCAGATAGCGTCCCGGCAGCGGGATCCGCTCATCGTCGCCTGCCACGCGGCCAAAGCCGTTGTCTTCCCAGCGCTGCGCGGCCTGCTCGATCAACGCCTTGTCGCTCGCGACAAAATTCCACCAGAGATGGCGCGGTGCATCGAGCGGCGCACCGCCCAGGACGATGCAGCGCGCGGGCGCGTCGGTCGCCTGCACAAAGTGCGGTGTCGTCCGCGGCGAGAGCGGCACCAAAGTCTGCGTCTGCACCAGTTCACGGTCCAGATTGACCTGGGCGTTCACCGTGTACAGCGCCAGCTCGTGCTCTGAAGGCGGCAGCTCCAGACTCTTGCCAGCCTTCAACTCAATATCCCAAAGTACCGCGTCGATCGAGGTCACGACCGGCGACTCGTGGCCCCAGCCTTGGCCCAGCAGCACCCGCACCTGCGCGGTGTCGATCTGCAGAATGGGAATGTCCTTGGCAGGAGTGTGCGAGAAATGCGGCTCGTCCTGTTCATTCGCCAACGGCAGCGCCGCCCACAATTGAAGGCCGTGGTTCACATAGGTTTTCTCGGCCCAGGCCTCGGGGCGGCGCTCGGAATGCACGATGCCGCGCCCCGCGCTCATCCAGTTGATGGCACCCGGCTCGATCCGTTGGTCGTTGCCAAGACTGTCGCGGTGCTGCATCGCCCCTTCCAACAAATAGGTCACCGTCGCGAGTCCGACGTGCGGATGCGGACGCACGTCGATGCGCGAATCCGGCGTGACCGTCACCGGCCCGAAATGATCGAAGAACACAAACGGCCCCACCGCACGCAGCTGGAGCGAAGGCAACAGGCGGCGCACCGTCAGCCCGCCGCCAAGGTCCTTGAGCAAGCCTCTCAGGTGCAACATCGGCGGCGTTTGGTTGCGGCTCATTCCGGCGCTTTCGCGGCCAGTCGTTCCAGATCGGTGGAGATTTCGGTCGTCACCTGCGTCATGAGTTTATGGACCGGGCACTTATCGGCCACCCGTTCCAGTTCGGCCCATTGGGCATCCGTCAGCGAGGCGCGAATCTGCATGCGCACCGCCAGCTTGTAGGTGCCCTGGCGCTCCTGCGATGCGTCGCGCTCGACCGTGGTTTGCACATCGTCCAGATGCCAGCCTTTGTGCTGCGCGTACCACAGCACGGTCAGCGCCTTGCAGGCACCGAGCGCCGAGTCGTACAGGTCATGGGGGTTGGGCCCCGCGTCCTGCCCGCCCTCGGCCACCGAACTGTCGACGGTCAGGACATGCTCTCGAATTTCGAGGCGCTGCGACATCGGCGTATCGCTGACGTACCTGAGTTGTACTGCCATGTTCAAACCTTCCCTATCCAGCTGACGAGTGAAAAGTTCGGGCGCTCAAGCACCACCGCGCCGCATCGAGGAGTCGAGGCTCCACGCGCCAGCCCCTGCCACCGACAGCGCCAGCAAGCCACCGGCGATCGCCAGATTCTTGTTGAAGTTGATCTGCTGGGCCGCGATGTCGGCGCCCTGAGCGGACCAGTAGGCATGGAAGATCACGGCCGACACGACCGAGAACAGCGCCAGCCCCCAGGACGCCAGACGCGTCTGGAAGCCCACCAGAATCGCCAGCCCGCAGCCAAGTTCCGCAAGGATGGCGAGGACCACCATCACATTGGGCATCGGCATGCCTTTGGAGGCGATGTAGCCGGCCGTACCCGCAAAGCCCACGATCTTGCCGATGCCGGCGGGGATGAACAGCCAGGCAATCAGCACACGGCCAAGCAGCAGCAAAGCGGAATCAGCGCCGGAGGAGCGGCCAAATGCAGCAGAGGTATTCATGATTCTGGTCCTTTCGGTGACGGGTTGGAGCCAGCGCCAGCGCACTCGAGAATCGGTGCACAAACGCGGCCATGCGCAGCGCAACCCTAACCGCAGAATTCAATGGAATTTTGTAGGAGCGCGCCGCTAGCGCATGGGAACCTTCCAAACGTCGACGATCCACAACACCGCGTGGAGACCCGACGAATCAACCGAATTGGAGGTTTTGGCCCGTCACCTGAAAGGCAATGCGCGGCGCATCGGCCGCGGTGAACGGCAGGCTCAGCGCGAGCTCGCCGTTGCCATGCAGGATGCAGCTGTCGCGCCGCAGTTGGATCGGTGTGTCGCTGCCGTCGAACTGCACCCAGGTCCCGAAGCTGCTGACGTCGGTCAGCACAAACGCGCCATCCTGCCAATCGATCTTCGCGTGCAGACGCGAGACCCGCGGGTCGTCGATATGCATGTGCGCTTCGGACGATCGCCCGACATGCACCGGCACATCCCCCGTGCTGAACAGTTGCTTGGCGCAACCCCACGAGAACTGAATCTGCACCGCGCCCATGCTGTCGAGCGCGCCCAAATCGGTGAGCCCACCATGCTCGGTGAGCTGCTCGGAGATTTCTTCCTCGCGCCACTCGATCTGGTACATCAACAGTGGCTCGGCCTTGCCGCGAACCTTCAAGTGCCCAAGGCGCACAAAGCGCGTATGGGGCGTGTCCGCCGCGGCCTGCACCACGGATTCGGTGGCCCAAATTTCGCCGGGTGCCGCGCGCTCGCACAGGCGTGCAGCGGTGTTGACAGCATCGCCATAACAATCACCGGCCACGTCCAGCACTTCGCCGCTGGCAAGGCCCACACGCAACTCGGGATTCACGCTTTGCACCGGCCAGACAATCCGCTCGCGCTGATCGCGCATGATCGCCAGCATCGAGCGCACCGCCACAGCGGGCTCGGGGAAAATGCTGAAAACGCCGTCGCCCAAGGTCTTGACGACGCGCCCACCCCGCTGCTGGATGTGCTGAGTCATCCAGTCGAGCAACTCCGTGACAGCCATCGCCGCGCGCTCGTTGCCGAGCGTTTCGTAGAGCGAAGTGCTGCCGACGATGTCGGCGAAAACCACCGTCGTCAATTCTTCGTTCACGCGGTGAGCCTCATGAGGTCAATGGCGCGGATCACTTGGGAGCCCTCTTTTTTTGTTGGATTGGATTTGCTTTGGTTGCCGGAAGCGAAACGCCACACAGCGTCTCACAGTAGTCAGCAAGCTTACTAAGCACAATTGCAAACCGATTATCTACATTTCCCAAAGGAAATGATATTGCTCAAGTTCGATTTTGGCGCATCAATTGTTAACTCAAATGAACCTTGAGTGAAACCGCAAACCACGCTATCGCAACAGGGTTGCCGCATTGCCGCCCACATTGTCGTCGGCGTTGCTGGATAATTTCAGGGGGTCAGCTAGGGAGTCAACGAGGCGATTCCGCAGCCCGGAACGCCAGATCGCCAAAAGTATCAGAAAGTAGCGGACCCTCGGGCCTGTTCGCTATCCACTGTTCGCCGTTCTCCGCCCGCCGTTCGCATTTGGCTGTCCTGAACCCAACTTCCAACACCCATGCTCCTGGTCCACCTGCTGCTGTCCTACGCGCTGATCTTTCACCTCGCGACCTGGCAGCTCACGCCCTAACCCGCCTCTGAAGGGGGCGACGCAGGCGCTCGTCCAGCGGCACCAGCGGCACCGGCAGCAATGCCGCGCGCGACCCGAGCGTTATAGACCGTCAAGCGAGAGAGTCCCAACTGCGCAGCAACGCGCGCATCCGACGCGGTGCCCAACAAGGCGACCGCCTCGTCGGTCCATTCAAACCGCTGGGAAGAAGCGGCTCCGGCGACCGGCGCAATGCCAAGCTCCTGCCGCTTGGCCACCACGCTGGCCTTGCTGATGCCCCATTGCGCGGCCAACTCGGCGTCGACCGCGGTGCCGAGTAAAGCGAGCATGACGTCCGTCCAGAGCACATGGCCAAACGCCGCAATCCCCAGCGCATTGCGCTTGAGGCTCACGGTTTTGGCGCTGGTCCCCCAGCGCTCGGCCAGCGCGGCATCCTTGTCGGTGCCGAGCAACGCGAGCATGTCGGGGGTCCACTCGATACTGGGGCGGCCCATGAATCAATCAATCAATTAATTAATCAACGCTGAGGCAGCGGGTTCCAACGACCGATCAGTGGCAGATCAGTCGACCAGACCGGCGTACACATGCTGCACGTCGTCGTCGTTTTCGAAACCGGCCAGAAAGGCGTGGACTTCGTCCAGCTCTTCGGCACTCAGGCTGGCGGCGCTGATCGGCGTCTTGGACTTGTAGCCCAGCTTGGCCGAAATCACCTTCACGCCCTGGTCTGGCAAGGCCTTGCTGACCAGATCCAGATCGGAGGCATTGGTGATGAACAAGGTCGTGCCTTCGTCGTCACCCGCCTCGAAATCTTCCGCACCGGCTTCGATGGCGGCCAATTCCATATCGGCACCCGCAGTGGCGGGCTCGCCTTCGATCATGCCCACATGGTCGAAATCCCATGCCACGGCGCTCATCTGGCCCTTG
>CALMCS010000237.1 GCA_937862875.1 uncultured Comamonadaceae bacterium | reverse complement strand
TGCCCACCACGTTGTGCAGGATGATCATGTTGGCCACGAGGTGGTTGTACTTGATCACCTTGCGCTGCTCGTGCCGGATGTTCTCGGCAATGATCCCCTCCCCCCCGAAAAACGACCAGCCGGCAAAGCCGTTGAACTGCTCGCTCTTGTTGGTTTCGGCGTGGATCACCTTGCGCAGTCCGACGTCCCCGATGTAGCTCAGCAGGAACATGGTCCGGATCACTTTGCCGAGTTCGACGAAGGCGAAGTACAGCTTGTTCTTGCGGCTGTAAGTGCCAAGTCGGCGCAGGATGGCCGATGGCGTGATCTTGCCGGTCTTGATGGACACCGCCACCCGCAGCATCGCCGGCAAATGCAGTTCAATCAGCGGCCAGTCGATCACGTCGCTGAACAGTGCATTGATGTTCTGGTACACAGCGCCCGCCTGCGGGCGATGGAATTTCAGGTCCTGGATGCCTCGGATGCGCGGCATGAGCTGGATGCCAAGCAAGTGAGCCAGCGCAAAAACCGGGTAGCTCTGCGCCTGCGTGTCACCGTGGATCGTGTCGGGCCGAATGTCGGACTCGTTGCTCATCAGCCCATCGAGGATGTGGATGCCCTCATAGGTGCCACAAGAAATGAAGTGACTGAACAGCGCGATGAACTTGTCGGAGACATGGTAGTAGCCGATGCCGCCGTAACCACCGTAGCGGATGTGGTGCTCGGATAGCAGGTTTTGCTCGTACAGGTTCCACTTGGTGCCATCGGCCGACGCATGCTTGCCGGTGCCCCAGTAACCGGGCAGTTCGAACTTGTTGTAGGCGTTGATCACCTTGACGATGGCCTTGTCCAGAAGGTCCTCGCTGACGTACTTCAGGTTCAGCCAGGAAATCTGACGCCGGCTCAACCCTTTGATCGACTTGGCTGTCTGAACAGGACCCAGGTTGCAGCCATAGCAGAACAAGGTCGTGATCACGCGCATGCGCAGGTCCTCAAGGCGGCTGTCGGTCCCCGCCAGCGGACGAAACAGTTTGTGAAGGTCCAGCCACCGCTCGGTGTCGATCATCACGTCCACGATGCTGGCCGCTTCCATCCGCTCGGTGATCATGCCGTCGATGCGCGCAGCGGCCTCGACGAGGTCTGAGCGAGGCGGTTTTCTGAGGATCAGGCGCCCATCGACGATTTCTGCATGGGCGTTTTCCGGGAAACCAGCATCGATTTCCATGGCTCGCAGCGCCATGGAAGATTTCAGCTTCGACACGAAGGCGCCGGGCTCCGTCTCGATGCCCGTGACCTGCCCATAGTCGCCCAGCTCGCGTTCAAAGGTTTCGTCATCGACCAACTGCTCGCGGTAGTCGTCGTAGCGCTCCCCGAACTTGATGAAGAGGTCTCCGGACTTCAGATCGTCCTTGACGGCGTGCATGACGGCCAGCTCAAAATACCGGCGGCGGACGGACTCCGCGCGGCCCTTGCCTGCCGGTTTGACCAGCACAAGCTTTCTCCACTGGGCCGACATCCAGCGCAAATCCGTGTCTTCACTCAGGCCCAGCATGTCCAGCGGCACGGTGTCGGCACGGTTGTCGCGCAGTTTGGAGAGGGCTTCCATCAGCCGCTCCACCACCAGGTCCTCGCTGCTGGCCTTGGGCGACGCGATGTCGATGCAGTTGAGCAGCTGCGCTCGCACCATCTTGTACGGCTGCAGCAGGAACGGCAGGTGGTTGCGCCCGGCATAGGCCAGGTGCTGTTCGCATTCGTTCAGCAGCTCGTCCACCTCGGCCACCAGGGTCGTGCTGATGGCTTCGACGCGCTGGGTGTCGGTCCCATCCAACTGGTAGGCGCCCAGGATGTCCTTGAGCTGTCCGACCAGCATGTCGGTTTTGTGGACGCGCTCCTGCTGGAACGACAGCAGTTTCTGCCGGGCATTGTTCTCCAGGTTCTGCATCAGGCGGATGAACAGGTCGGCAGCGTCGTCCAGCGATTGGGCGTGCTGCGCCCGGATGAAGATCACCGCCAGCGCATAGCGCTTTTGTGGCTTGAGTTCGGCCATCTCAGTGGCATTGAGCGCGCGCGCCAGGAGCCGGAACTGCTTGAGCTTGGGCACGGGCACGTCGGGCCTTGGAAGTTGCTCCACCAGGTGCTGCAGACGCCGGATGTGCTGGATGTAGGTCCGTGTTTCCTTGTTGGTGGGCCGCTTGGGCTCGCGCTTGAGCATTTGCCAGGGTGACGCCGACGAGCCCGTGGCCGTCTTGAGCAAGCCATCGATCAAGGCCTTGGTCTGTGACGTCAGTTGCCCAGCGATGGCGGAGAAATGCTGGTTGTTGCTCTTTTCCCGGGCACGAAAAGCCATCCGGTCCAGCGTCGAGAAGGCGGGCAATTCGTAGCGATGGTGGACCAACTCCTCCAGCATCACGTTGATGATGTCGGCCACGGCGTGTTTCGTCTCGGCCGCGGTGTCCGCCACGACGTCCAGCCAGGCGAACCCCGCCGGGTTGAGTGGTTTTACGTTCAGGTGGCGGCGCAAGGCTGTGAAGACTACCATGCGCGAGCCCGAGGCCTCAAAGCGCTTGAGGTCCACCAGCGCCGGCGCCCGCAGGACACCCGCGTGCTGTGCAACGTGTACCCTGATCACCTGCGGCACATCGGCCAGCGCCAGAAAATACCCCAGACGCTGGAAAACCTTCAGATGGACGAGCGCAGCCACGCGTGGTAACGGTCGTTTTCCCACTCCCGCCACCAGCACCCGTTCCTCCTCGGTGGGTGTGTAGAGTTCTGCCAGCTCCCGCTCGGTGGGATCGGGCTTCAGATGGGGGTAGGCCGTCTCGTGAAGAGTCGTCATTGGCGAGGC
>CALMCS010000236.1 GCA_937862875.1 uncultured Comamonadaceae bacterium | reverse complement strand
TTTTTACCAAGGCCGCTATGCCACTCGCAAGGGAGGCGACCACGTAGTTTTCGACATATTTCGCGGTCCAGATCAACCCGTCTTTGACCGCAGTGGCGGTTTCAACGACAGCATTGCCCACTGCCTCGCCGGCCGAAACTATTGCGCTTCCTGTTGCTTTGGCGGCATCCGCTACGGCATTGCCAGCGGTAGTCGCAGCATCTACCGCCGCATTCCCAGCTTTCGCCACCGCATTTCCAGCAGCGGTCGCGGTGTTCACTGCTGCGCGTCCAGTGGCAGTCGCTGCATCCGCTACCGCATTTCCAGCGGTGGTTGCTGCATTTGCCACTGCGTGCCCGGCGGCGCTCGCCGTATTCGCCGCTGCGCGTCCAGCGGTAGTAGCAGCATTCGCCGCAGCATTTCCAGCAGTCGTCGCCGCATTCGCCACCGCATTACCGGCCGTGGTTGCAGCGTTCTTGGCGCTTTCTCCCCAGGCCTTGGCGGTCTCGTAAGCGGAGTTCAGTATGGACATTGCTGATCCACCGAGAATGGGTTATCGAAGTTGCAACGCATCATTGCCTCGTTGATTCATTCAAATAGACATTCAGCCGTCTGACTGTTCAGCTCTTGCGAGCGCTGGCGTTGTGCCATAGCTCGGGCGGCAGTGGATGGTCTGGAACGGGTACCTCGAAGCGTGGGCCTTTCAAGTACGGAAACGACAACAGAAATTGCTCGAACCAATCTGCGCGTTCGGATTGGCTCAGGTACTTGGAGCGCAGTACCGTGCTGGCCGATGGATACGCCATCTCGAAGTCCGCGCCGAGGCACACGAGAGCCGCCGCGTATTGCCCCATGAGCTTGAAGTCGGTCAGCGGCAGTTGAGCGACCAGGCGGTCTACCTCTTCGCGCAGCAGCTTGAATAGCGCTACGGGATCGGTAGTGTTGACCACGCCAGGCGGCACTACGTCCAGCAACCAAATCGACAGGTTGTAGAGCATGGTGTCGCGGCGCAGTCGGTTTTGCGCCGCGATCGCGTGGGAGTCGATGCGTTCGATCACTTTCTGCCTTGTTCTGGTAGGTGGACGGGGCGTTCCTGTTGCATGGCGGCGCCCGTGTCCTGGCCCAGCGGCAGGGCGATGGTGTCCGATTGCAGTGCCGCCACGCCTGCCAATTTTTGAAGATAGGTTTCCTGCGCCAGGGTGTAGCGGTAAATCTCATTGACCACTTGGCGCCCGTCGATCGACGCGGCGCGCACGCCTTCCACGACATAGCTGGTCACGACTTTTCCAAACATGGCCTGTGTAAATCCAGCGCTGAAGAACGGCAGCGTGCTGCGCAGCACGCGTGGGTCGTAGAACCGGTAGAGCGCCTTGAGTTCCTTGTTGGAGTCGGGGTCCTCGACGTAAGCCGTCAGCATCTTCTTCAAATGCAGTTTCACGGCGTCCAGGTCATGCTCGGTGGTGGCCAGGAAAATGCCCCATGAATCGCCCCAACCGTCTCCAAACCATTGCGTGAAGAGCGGCGAGTTGGCCTGGGGTGCCACGAGCCAGGGGCCTTCACGGCCCATGGTGAGAAAGGCCTGGCCGTCGAACAGGCTCTTGGCCGTGCCAGGGAATTTTTTGAGGTGCTGCTCCAGCAGCTCATAGACCAGACCGTTGCGACGCGCTGCATCCACTACCGCCCAGTACGCCAGTTGGGGGCCTTGCAAGGCCTTGTTCACGTAGGTGGCCCGGACGTGAGTGGCCGGCATTGGTGCAGGTGCCGGTGCCGGATGGGGTGTGGCTGTCAGTGTTGGCTGAGGACTACTCATTGATGCCACCGTTCTGCGCAGCAGGACTCTGTGCATGCGGAATGACGTAGGACGTGCCGTGATCGGACGCCTGCTGCAGGCAATTGCCGACCGCCGTTTTACCGATTCGCACGTTGTCGCTTCCGGTGGCGAGGCATCCCAGGCACATGACCTTGTCTCCCACGCGCGCCGCCAAAAGGCCCGCGCCGCCAATGCGTACCGTGGGTTCGCCGGTCATGATGAGTTCCATTCCCTGACCGTGCTGAACCTTGTCGCCCAGGCGTGCGGCCCTGAGGCCATTGATGCGCACGGTGGGGCACCCTTCGAGAATGTCGCCCACTCCCATGCGATGCAAAACGTGATCGGTGATGCGTGCTGCAGGTTGTCCCATGGCTTACCCCTTCGGGTTGGGGTTCCACCCCGGCGTTGCACCCGTGGGCGCAGCGCCTGCGGGTGAAGCGCCGCCGCCCATCAGCGATCCGAGGCCACCGCCACCGGTGAGCAAGCTACCTGCGGCTCCTGCAATCGCTCCAATGTCTCCGTCCTTCAAGCCCTTGGCCGTCTGCGCAATGCTTTGCAGCTGCTGCACCGCACCTAGCGCGCTCTTGATGCTATCTGTCGCACCGCCAAGGCTGTCCATGATTCCGCTGAGGCCGGGAATGGCAGGCGGCGGTGGTGGCGGAGGAGGGGGTGGTGGCGGCGGTGCATCGGGCGCAGGCTTGGCCTTGCCGACGTTGATGTCTACTCCGGCGCTGTCCATGTTGATGGCGGCGCTTCCGATCATCTCGATGTGGGTGCCTTGCAGATAGATGCCGCCGTCCGCTTTGAGAACGATCTTGGCAGCACCGCATTGCAGTTCCAGATGGTCGCCACTCTGGTTGACGAACACCTTGCCCACGTTGACGTCGCTGCGCTCTCCGATGTGAATCTTCTGCGTTTTGCCCACAGTGAACTCGTGCACTTCGCCGATCGATGTGGTGCTTTTCTTGCCCACGTCCAGGCTGTGGTCGCTGCCCACCGTGATGCTCTGGTCCTTGCCTACTTGCTCGCTCTGGTTCATGCCCACGAGGGTGTTCATGATCAGGCCGACGTTGAGGCTGTAGGCCAGGCCGATGTTGCTCATGCGCGCGATGCCGACGGTGTCGAGATTGGCGATGCCGGTGGTTTCGACCTTGAGCTTCTTGGTGGTGATGTTCCAGTTGCGACCGATCTTGTCGGTCTCGGTGCGGCCGATGGTCTTGTCGCGGTTGATGCCGATGCTGACCTCTTCGTTCAGTCCCACGTCTTCGGTGCGGTTGTCACCAATCGAGATGTTCTCGTTGTGATCGACGCGCTCCTTGCGGTTCTGGTGAATCGTGATGGTCTCATCCAGATCGACCTCTTCGGTGCGCCAGCCATGCACGTTGATCTTTTCGTTGCGGTCAACGATCTCTGTTCGGTCTCGGTGAATGGTGTTGAACTCGTCCCGGTCGACGGTCTTGCGGCGGTCGTTGCCGACCCATTTGTCTTCGTCGTTCTCAACCTCGGTGAGCTGATTTTTCTGGGCGTGCAGCCAAAGCTGCTCCGCACCTTTCTTCTCTTCAAACCGCAGGGCGTTGGCATCGCCCGCGCCGTTCTTCATGCCCGCACCGCCTGCTCCGCCCAGGCTCGAATGGGTCTTGATGCCCGACTGCGTCTTGTTGTCCGGAAGGTCCCACGGCGGCATCTGCATCGCGTTGTAGACACGGCCGGTGATGATGGGATAGTCCGGGTCGCCGTTCAAAAAGTCGACGATCACTTCCTGCCCGATGCGGGGAATGTGCATCGAGCCGTAATTGCTTCCCGCCCAGGTCTGGCTCACGCGAATCCAACAGCTGGAGTTCTCATCGTGCTTGCCGTAGCGGTCCCAGTGAAACTGGACCTTCACGCGGCCATATTTGTCGGTATAGATTTCTTCGCCCGACGGACCGGTGACGACTGCGGTCTGTGGACCCGTAGTGTGCGGCTTGGGCGTAGTGCGTTGGCTGCGGTAGTCGGTGGTCTTGGGGACGGCGGTAAAGCTGATGCGGTACGACGTAGGGCTGTCGCTACCGCCGCGACTGGATCCGCCCGCTCCACCTGAACCATCGCTACGGCGCACGTTTTCTTCGAAGCGGTAGTACGCCGATTCGATCAGATACTCCTTGTTCTGATCTTCTCGCTGAGAGTATTTGTACAGGGTGAACAGATAACCCGGCGCGATGTTTCTCGCGTTGCCCTCGGCCTGTATGGTCTCGCGCTCGGCCTTTTGCTGTTCGATGCGCACACGAGCGTAGTTTTCGCCGTCGCGATGCTCGGTGTAACCCCCTGGCCAATCAAAGAGCTCGCGACCATCTTCGTTGTGGCCCGCGGGTTGCTGCTGCCGCGCGTCGAGCAACGCCTTGGGCTTTTCAAAATCGTAGTCGTCGGTAGCGTAGTGACCAGAGGCAATATCCTCGGCAAAGGACCAGCTGTCGATATGGTCCTCATCATGCACATGCGCCGCACGATCACCGGAGTAGTACGGGATGATGCTCGGGCCCTCAGGCAAGGGGCCATGCGCCCCGACGTCGTCGGCCAACACCAGCGCATGGCTTCCATTGGTGTGCGTATAGAAGGTATAGATTCCTTCCATCTCCATGATGCGGGAGACAAAATTGAAATCCGTCTCGCCGTACTGCACCATGAAGTCCCACGACTTGTAGCTTCCCACCAGCCGATCGTCGATGCTGAAGCCATACGGCCCCAGCACTTCCTTGATGATGTCGGGCACTTTCTTGAACTGAAAGATCCGAAAGTCCGAGCGCCGCGTGGCATGCCACAACCACGGACGCAAGATAGCTTCATATGCCGTGAAATCGCCGTCTCGACCGATGTAAGTGAACTGCGTCACCTGACCGGAAAGAAACCGGGTACCGCGCCCACCCATCTCGGTGGTCAGATCCACCTCGATGGTCATGTCCTTGCCCAGCAGCGCTTTCGCAGGGATCGAGGCGTTGTGACTGAGCAATCGCACACGGTATTCGAACAAGCGGGATATCTGCTCGCTGCCTTCCAGAGACCGGAATTCCAGCTGCTCGCCCAGAGGGCTGTGTGCGATGAAGGTGCGATTCGACATTGACGAACTTCTCCCTGAAGCTGGAGCAATCGGCTACGTGCCCCATTTGGCAAATTTATCCATTTGGGAAAATAATAGCTGAACAGTATTACTGTAATAAGTCTTTGGTTGGCGTTTCTCAGGGTTTACGTGGACGAAAAAAATGCCAGTCAGGAGGTTGCTGACTGGCATGGTTTCATTGGTACGCTGGCTCGGGGAAGGTCCCTGTCATGACGGAAAGCGGTCGGCGCCTGCTGCGCGAAGCACATGAAGTCATCGAAAGTTGCTTGCTGCTGGACGGTCACGCGCAAAGCCTGGGAAAGGACAACGAGTCGCGCATCACCCTGGCGATCGAGGTGCCCTACAACGTGTTGATGCCGCCCTTGTTGGCATTTGCACAGCAGTTTCCATTTGTGGATTTGGACATTTGCAATTCACGCGACGGCGACGTGAGCGCTCAGGTCGATCAGCAGGACGTCTTGCTTGGCGTCGGCTTTTCGCAACCGCAGTACGAGCGCTCGGTGGGCTTTGTGCAAATGGGCAAGTTGGTGATGTCGCACGTGGTGAGCGCCGATCACGCCTTGGCCAAACCCAAGCGCGTGAGTTTTGCGCTGCTGCGCAGGCACCGGCGCCTGGTTTTCAGCGCGCTCGGCGAGCGATTGCCAAGTTCGGAATATCTGGCCGCACCACGTTGCTGGCAGGCGGTGAGCTACACCGCATTGCTGGAAATGGTGAAGGCTGGAATAGGGTGGGCAACGTTGCCGCGCACGATGATCTTGCGTGAATTACAGGAAGGCCAGTTGGTGGAGTTGCGGCTGGATGCGTATCCCAATACCGACTGGTTGGTGGGCGTCGATCTGCTCTGGAACAAGTCCCAGAATCTCTCACCGGCAGCGCGTTGGCTGCAGGCGGAACTGGCGAAATTCAAGGTTCGCGAGCAAGATAGCGCGGGTCTGTGGACCGCGTTTTAGGTTGCCGTTTCATGCGATGTGACGTGACGTGATGTGACGTGATGGGCAGGAGCGGGCCCTGAAAGCATGACTCCGTGTGTATTGAACGAAGAAATGCAATCGGTGACACCGTGGAGTGAAGCTGCCACGCACGAAGGCGTTGTTGCGGATTTTGTGACGTGTTCAAGAACACGGCGGGGGACTCAAAATCCCCCGCGGTGTCGGTCAGTCAGTCGCTGGACTGCTCAAACCCCAGCAACCCGCGCAGCAATCGCCTGACCCAATTCCGTCGTATTCGCCTTGCCACCCAGATCCGGCGTCAACGGCCCCGTCTTCAGCACCTCCTCAATCGCCGAGAGGATCGCATCATGCGCAGCGCGCCCAGCACCCGCGCTCCCCGTCAGGAAGTCCAGCATCAGCGCGCCTGACCAGATCATGGCAATCGGGTTGGCGATGTTCT
>CALMCS010000235.1 GCA_937862875.1 uncultured Comamonadaceae bacterium | reverse complement strand
GGGGTCGTCGCGCAATTCCATCAGCGATTGGGGGATGTTGGAGAACTGGCAAATCACGCCGTGTTCATCAAACGGATGCGCCCAATGCTTGAACGACATGAGCCGCCAGAACAGTTGTTGCTCCATGCCCGTGTAGTTGGCCAGTTCCACGGCCCACGCCTGTGGCACTTTTTCCTGCATCAGCGCCTGTCCCAGATGGTGGTGGTCGACGATGAAGCACTCGCCCTTGGGGCCAATCACGGTGGGAAACCAGTGGGTATCGAGCAGCTCGGCACGGGCTTTGGGTTTCAGACCGGCCCATTGGCGTCGCTTGGCAGCAACCTCAATGGCACCTACGGTCATCTGCGTCGGACGCAGATCTGCCACATTCACTCGTTGCAGATGTTGCTTGGCATGCATGAAGGCTCCTGGCCCGGGCGTGTGGATGGACGAGACGGCGTGTTGGTTTTGTCCGGGCAACGCCGGATTGTGTTCCCAGTTCACGCGCGGGCTTGTAGTCCTTTTGCCGGGCTTGCTTGGTGCTGGAGGCCGCTGCGGCCGCGCGTTGCGCAGGCCTGCCTCCTGCACCGGAGTAAAAGCAATGAAAGGCATGAAAGGCATGAAAGGAATACCGTGACCTTCGCTGCAAGCGTGTTGCCGCAGCGATTTGCAGCAAAGGTCACGGCTCCAAATTCAGAACCTCAGAACCTCAGAACCCTACGGTCATGCTGGCCCAGTAGCGACGGCCGTCGTAGGCGGCGCGAAAGCCCGAATAGTCAACCTGCTTATCCAACAGGTTGTAGACACCGGCACCCAACTTGACGTCCTTGGAGAAGGCGTAGTTCAGGCCCACATCGACAAAGGTGAACGACGGTGTTCCGGCCTGCATCGACACGCGGCTCAGCGAGTCCGAGGTGCGGCTGCGCAGATTCACGCGTCCCCATGTGCCGAGCTTGGGCGTCGCCTTCCAGTCCAGCGTGGCATTCAGCATGTGCTTGGGCATTTTGGTGAGCGGCTGACCGGCGAACGGGCCGCTCTTCTGCTTGGACCGCGTGAAGGTGTAGTTGGTTGCAATGCGCAGATCGCTGTTGATGCTCCAGGTGCCGGTGGCTTCCACGCCGCGCATGTTGGCCTTGTCCACGTTGACGCGGTCGCTGATGAATTTGTAGGGCGTGCCGTAGATGGTGCAGTTGCCGGTGACGATTTTCTGGCCCTTGCCTGCGGTGTCGGTGCAGGCGCGCACCTCGGTGATCTTGTCCTTGAACTCGGTGTTGAACAGTGTCAGGCTGGAGCTGACATTCTGGTGGTTGTCCCAGATGACGCCCAGCTCCTGACTGATACTCTTCTCCGGCTTGAGATCGGGGTTGCCGCGAATGATGGCGGGGTCGCCGCCACCACCCGTGATCTGTCCCCAGTCGGCCACCGCCGAGCGCAAGGCCGGCGTCTTGAAGCCGGTGGAGATGCCGCCTTTCACGCTCAGTTGATCCGTGGATTTCCAGATACCGTAGACCCGCGGCGTCCAGTCGGTGCCGTAGTTTTCGTCATGGTTCATGCGCAGACCCGTGGTGAGCGCGAACGCATCCAGCATGCGCCATTCATTTTCGGCAAACAGCGCCCACTGGTAGCGCTGCAGCTTCTCTATGGGATTCTTGCTGCGCAGCCGATTGCCCTTGTCCACCAGTTCTTCGTTCTTGTACGACACGCCCATCGTCGTCACATTGCGCGCGGTGAGGTCCATGGTGAGTTGGCTGTTGAACTCGATGTTTTTCAGATACATCTCGCGCGACGGATTGTTGATTTCCTCGTGCTGCACATGGGTGTTGGACGTGCCGAAACTCCAGCGCCCGATATGCGTCGCCGCCACGTGCGTGCGGTCGTATTGGGTGTCTTCGCCGGATCGGCTCGCCGACTTGCCGGTGGTCGAGTTGCGTTCCTGCAGGGAGCGCCCCACCTCAAAAATAAAGTCGTGGTCGCGGTTGGGCGTCAAACTCAGCTTCGCCGTGCCGGCCGTCGTGCGCTGCTCGTTGAAGCCATTGATGATGCGGTCTTCCTGGCGGCGCGCAGTCTGGCCAAACAGCTGCAGGCCCAGCAGGTCGTCCTTGATCGGTCCGGCCAGATAGAAGTCCGACTGGTAGATATCGCCCGAGAGCGAGGACTCCTGCTGCGTCGTCTCCGTGCGGATGTTGCCGGTCCACTTCTTGGGCACCTTGCGCGTGATGATGTTCACCACACCACCCATGGCGTCGGAACCGTACAACGAAGACATGGGCCCGCGAATCACCTCGATGCGCTCGATGGCGTCGATCGGCGGCAACCAGCCTTGCTCGACACCCGGCGTGTCGCTGTTGGGCCGCGTCTCACGCGAGTTCTGGCGGCGACCATCCACCAACAACAGGGTGTAGGCAGCAGCCATGCCGCGAATGCTGATGTCGCTGTTGCTACCGCCACCCGTGATCACCACGCCGGGCACATCCTTCAGCGCATCCGTCACATCGCGGTAGGCCTTCTTCTCCAGCTCCGCACGCGGAATCACGGTGATCGACGCCGGCGCATCCTCCACCGCCTGCTCGTAGCCGGAGGCGGTGATCACCACCGTCTCCAGAGCCCGCTCGGCCTTTGGTGTCGTTTGTGTGGTTTGTGCGCTTTTTTCCGATTGCGCAGTTTGTGCCTTTTGCCCTGGCTGAGGCCCTTGTGCATGAGCCGCCAGCGTGCTGCCAAGCAAGCCCGCTGCACACAGGGCGCGCAGCAATTGCGGCGATCCGACCAGATGAACCAATTGCATCAGTGGCACCAGCGGCATCAGCGAGCGAG
>CALMCS010000234.1 GCA_937862875.1 uncultured Comamonadaceae bacterium | reverse complement strand
TACCAGATGCGCCACACCGCGGCGACCCTGTGGCTGGCTTCCGGTGAAGCGCCCGAATGGATCGCACGCCAGCTCGGCCACACCTCTACCGAAATGCTGTTCAGGGTCTACAGCCGATACGTGCCCAACCTCACGCGCCAGGACGGTTCGGCCATGGAGCGTCTACTGGCCAGTCGGCTTGCCACCGGCAAGGTCTTGCGCATGGACGGCGCTCACCTGCAGCAAGTGGGCGATAGCAACCTATTCGCCGAAGCAGGGGGCAGCGAGCGGGCGACCATGCCCGTGCCTAAACCCCGAGGCGTTGCGGTGGGAGCCTTAGAACGGGCCCGAACAAACTGGTCACGCACATCGCAGGACATCACCCTGCCCGAACGCCATGCGGGCGAAGACCCGCAACCCCCGCCCCCGGGCGCGATGCGTACTCACGTCAGACGGCTGAACCCGCTGCACGCCTGAGGCCGCACTAAGCCACCGTCGACACCTCCGAACCCCGCTGGCACCAAGCAGCGGTCTGGGCGGAGCTTTGTCCGACGCAGGCCCCTCGCTGTGTCATCGCCCACCTCATTCACCTTCAGTCTTTCATCGCCAGGAAACCATGAACCCCATCACTGTGCGCCGATATCCCCGAGCCCCATATTCCGAGAGCTGTTACGTGCCACCGGCACCAGCGGCTCCACAGAATAGGTCGTTGACCTCCAGAGTTGAGCAAATTCATGGAGTCGCAAACCTGCTCGATCACCTGCCAGCCTGCGCCAACAAGAGTCTGCGCCGCTTTATCGCCGATGTGTTCGACAAGGCACTTCTTGCGGCGTACTCCATACCGGCGAGGGGCGCCTGGGCGCCCGAGTGTTGCCAATCTGCAGAACATTCCCTGCTCGACTGGAGCCTTCAGATGTCCAAACGCGCCCGACGGTATCCGGCCCTGCACGCATGGGAGCGGGATGTGGCAGTCGCAGCCGCTTTGGTCGCTCCGTGTGGACTGGCGGGCTACCTGCATGACCATCCCGACCGAGACCCTGCGCTCAGCCTGAATAGCGAGGAACGCGAAGAAATTGTCGCGCGGCGCCTTGTGATCCTCGACGCCCCCTTGCGCCGCTTGCGATCACGTGATGCCGAATGCGGCAGCACGTTGGGCGCAGTGCTCGACGTCAGTGGAGACGAAGAGCTCGACCGCCAGCAAGTCGCGCGCATCACCGCCGCCATCGGCTTCATGGCAAACCTCTGACTATGCGCCCCACACGCTGAACAACTAGACCCCAACATCCATGAAACCCACATCCAATCCAATATCCAAGAACGCCTCTTCCGCTGGCTCCACCCCTACCCACTTTGTGCAGGAGCACAAGGGCCTGTGCATCCTGGCGTTGCCAGCAAGCTTTCGCAGATCGATCCCCACAAAGCGCTGGAATGAGATCCATCGTGAACTGCATGCCCAAGTGCTGGAACTCATTGAGCGACTGCCCGGAGCGGTTCACTTCGTCGCGATGCCCCTGTGCGTAGCCCAGATCACCGGCGACATAGACCCGGCAGAGATCGGTCAGCGGTTGACTCAAGAGGACTTCATCCTCGAGCCCCGCGGGCGGACGGGAGAAACCAGCAGCCGTGCGACCACCCGCAGGGCAGCCTCCAAGAAAGGAGCCTCCCGTGCGTAATCACCGAGCCCGACAAGGAACTCAGGACATGTTCGGAGCCCCCCAGAGTCAGCGTGCTCTGCAGGTCCAGGCTGAGCAACGTGCCCAGTTGCTCGGGCAACTACCGCTGCTTTCTAATCAGGCGCTGGTGCCATTCGTCACAACGGTTTTTGCATTGGATGAACTGGTCGCCGCATATCTCCTGCCTTTGCGTTCTGCGCCCCGAGAACTGGATGAAGGAGATCCGACTGCACTGTCGCAGTGTTTAGCGGCCATGGGGCGTGCCCGCCGTTGCAGAACCTTGGTCCTCAAATCCAGCTGGGAGCCCGTTGCCGTGGCGCTGTTGGTCAACCCCTGTGGCTACTACCTCTGCCTGCGCGAGCTCATGTTTGGACGTCACTACGTATCGACGCCTGACATGTACCAGCGGATCAGCCGTGTCAGGGCAGAGGTGCTGAGCAAGCCCCTGCAGGCGCTGTGTGAAGCCGACCCACAGGTCGGACGTTATCTCGCCTGGATCTTGGGGTTTGGTTCCTACAAGGGGCTGGATGTCCGGCGGGCGGTCGATATGCAGCGGGCGGTGTATCGCGAGACGCTATGGATGAACTGACTCACTGGCATGGCCACGAAAGGAATCAACGATGCACTGGGTCATTCACCTGACGCTCCTGGCGTTGAGCGCCATCAACGCGTATCTCATCTTCCGCAGGGATTGGGATCCCATGGACGCCTGGCTCTTTGTGGCGGGTGCTGCGATGGCGCTACTCCTCACGTTAGTCCTGAATCTGCTCTTGCAGGTCAGGCCCGAGGAGCGCATCGCGCTCCTGCGCGAAGTGGCCAAGACGGCTAAAGCCGATCTGGTCGCCTTCCTGAAACTGCTTCGCTTCTGGCGTTGATAGCGATCTCCATTCCATGGCGGTCGCGCGAGATGTGACCGCTGCAGAACCCAAACACAAATTTCCACCACCACCATGAAAACAAAGAACATTCAATTGCGCGCGCACATCAGTGAACGCAGCGCTCAGCTACGACACATCGGTGCAGAGCTCAAGACCGAGCTCTTTGGCATCGATGAGGTCATCGATCGTGTGATGGACACGATCAGGGCGTGGTACGTCCTGCCCGAGATCATTAGCCGGCCAGTCATCGTGAACCTGTG
>CALMCS010000233.1 GCA_937862875.1 uncultured Comamonadaceae bacterium | reverse complement strand
AAGGAAACGATGCTCGAGCGCACGCACATCCCTGAAGCACCGTGGTGGGTCGTGCCTGCAGATGACAAGAAAAAGGCCCGCCTGAACTGCATCTCGCACCTGCTGAGCCTGATGCCCTATCAGGAGGTCACGCACGCCGAAGTGGTTCTGCCCGCCCGCGTGCGCCACTCGGACTATTTCCGTCAACCGGTGCCGGACGACATCATCGTGCCGCAGACGTTTTAAGCCACAGCGTCTCTCGACCCCAAGCCCCGCGTGCAGGCCACGGCGGGGCTTTGTTGTTTTTGGGCCGGCATAAAAAAACTTGCCAATCTCCATTCGTACAGTTATAAATACACCATCAATGGCTGAATAACTGTACGAATCCATGACTGAATACACGCTTCAAGAGCTGTGCACCAAGGTCGATCTGCCGGTGCGGACGGTGCGCTACTACGTGCAGATCGGGCTGATCGAGCCGCCGACGGGGGAGACGCGGGCTGCGCGGTATGGCGATGCGCATGCGCAGCAGCTCGATCAGATCCGGCGCTGGTCGGCGGCTGGGCTTTCGCTCTCGCGCATTCGTGAGCTGTTGGCGCAGCCCGATGCCGATGCATTGCGGCACGACGCACCCGTGGTGGGGGTGGTCCAGGTCAAAAGCCATGTGCAGATTGCCGACGGGATCGAGTTGGTCATTGACGCTGCGCGCGCCGCGCTCACGCCGCAGATGTTGCGTGAGCTGGTGGATGGCGTCGCCAAGCTGCACGCCGAGATTCGCAGCAGACACCGCAAGCCGTCTTGAGTGACGCACCGCCAACCCCTTTTTCTCCTGAAGGATCCAAGACCATGACGACTACCTACGCACAGATGATGGGCCGCTCGGAAGACAGCGAAAAGAGTCTGCATTTTCTGGGTGCGCACGCGCTCATGCAGTTGAAGGGCAACCTCCTGCAATGCGATGTGCGCCAGCGCTTTTTCAATCCGGACGAGACGGGCAATGTCGAGATCACCTATACCTGCCCGCTGCCGTTCGGCGCGGTGTTGTTGGGGGTGGAGGTCACGCTCAACGACAAGACGCTCAAGGGCGATGTGAAGGCGCGCAAAGAGGCGCGTGAGCAGTACGAAACATCGATTGCCAAGGGCGATTCCGCGTTTCTCGTGGCGGTGAATCCCGATGGTTCCGTGAGCATGGAGCTGGGCAATCTGTTGGCGGGCGAGAGCTGCGAAATCTTGCTGAGTTATGCGCAGGTGCTGCAGGTCACGCAAGGCAGTTTGCGGGTGATGCTGCCCACCACCATCGCGCCGCGCTTCGGCGATGCCGTGCAGGACGGTGGCTTCGAGCCGCACAGTGCGCCGTATGCCAGCCAGAGCGCGCAGTACCCGTTCAGTGTCGAAGTGAAGATCGAAGGCGCGCTTGCGGGTGCGCGCATCGGCAGCCCTTCGCATTCATTGGCGATGCAAGTGCATGACGGCGTGGCGGTGTTCACGCTGGCCAGCCAGGCGTGGCTGGATCGGGATTTGATTCTGGTGCTGGAAGACCTGCCCGCCAACGGCCTCGCCGTGGTCTCGCGCGATGCGCTGGAGCCGGAGGAGTCGGTCGTGCTTGCCTGCTTGACGCTGCAAATCGATTCAACAACAACAACGCAGACGCGTGCCGTCACGGTGCAACTGTTGGTCGATTGCAGTGGTTCGATGGGCGGCGAGCGCATCGCCAGCGCGCGCGCCGCGTTGTTGCAGATCACGGCGCAACTGACGCCCGAAGACCAATTCAGTCTGAACCGCTTTGGCACACGCAGTGAGCACTGCCATCGCCGTGTGGTGCCCGTGACTTCCGCGCAGCAAGCTCTGGCGAGGAAGTGGATTGGCGAGCTGGACGCGAATATGGGCGGCACGAATATGGAAGACGCCATCGTCAAGACCTTGAAGATTGCGGGTGACAGGTCGAGCGATCTGCTGCTGGTGACCGATGGGGATATTCACGCGGTGGATTCGCTGATCAAGACCTTGCGCTCGCAATCGCACCGCTGTTTCGTTGTGGGGATCGGATCGAGTCCATCCGAGGCCCATCTGCGCCGACTGGCCGAAGCCACGGGCGGAGCCTGTGAGTTCGTGGTGTCCGGCGAGGCGGTGCAAAGCGCCATCGAGCGCATGTTCGCGCGCCTGCGCGGTGCGCGGATTTCGCAGCTGTCGCTGCGTCTGCCGCCCGGGGTGCAACTGATGGCGATCGAGTCCTTGCCGCACCATGCCTTCATGGGCGATCAGGTGCAGTCGTTCATCCGCATCGCGGGCGCGTGGCCACGCGGCGCGGAGGTGCAACTGCATGGCTGTCTGGACGGTGGTGCAGATCTACAGCAGGAAAAAAGCGGCGCTGCTGAGTGGCTGGCGAGTGTGGTGCCGACGCCGATTGCCGAGGATGCCGACAACACCCTGGCACGCATGGCGGCGCACGCAGTGTGTCGGCAATGGCAGCGCGATCAACAGGGAACGGCTTCTGCAGCGGTCAACGAGGCGGCGAAAACCCGCATGACGGAGCTGGCGGTGCGTTACCAGTTGATCACCGAGAACACGCATTTCGTGTTGTCGCATGAACGCGAGCAGGGCAGTGTGGCGATGGAGTCTCCGCGTCTGGTGACGACGCCCAATATGCTGGTCGCGGGGTATGGCGATATGGCTTCATTTTCCGCACCCATGATGTTGCGTAGGGTCAGGGATGATGCCAGTCCACGTTCCGCGTCGGCTCCAAGCCACAAGAGCCACTCCATCAGCGCCCTTACGGGGAACACAAATCTCTATTCGCTTCCGCGCCTGAATCGGGTCGCCCCCAAGACCCCGCAGGCCATGGCTCAGGAGCTGCTGCGCCATTCGGATCTGACGCAACTGACTCGATTGAAGCAACTCACAGCGCTTGGAATGCCCGAATTATTCGCCACACGGTTCTCCGACGTACCCGACCAAGCCGCCACGGTGCAAGCCATCATCCGTTGGCTGTTGCTGTGCGAGAAGGCGCAGTGGGTGGATGACGGTACATGGTTTGCCCAACTGCAACAATTGGGGCTGGATTCGTGGATGGGTGACATCACTGCTACGGCGTGGCCCATCGATCCGGTGGACGAGATCGAGATTCCTGCCTTTTTGCGAAAGCAGTGAAGCAGCATGAAGAAAGGGGCGGGG
>CALMCS010000232.1 GCA_937862875.1 uncultured Comamonadaceae bacterium | reverse complement strand
GTCAATTGGATTTTTGTCGAATGTTGAATTTTTTCGAGCGGCTTCGTGAAATCCGGAAAGGCATGAACCTGACGCAGGCGGACTTTGGGGCGCTGGCGGGGGTGACCGTGACCGCTCAGCTCAACTACGAGAAGGGGACACGCAATCCGGACACGGCCTACCTAGAGCGGCTGGCGGCCCATGGCGTGGATGTGGTGTATCTCTTGACGGGCGAGCGCATTCCACGGGGTGCCGCTGCGCTGTCAGAAGCAGAGGCAGCGCTGATTGCTCGCTATCGAAGTGGTAGCCCAGCGCTGCGCGGCTACCTGCAGGAACTAGGGCAGGCGCCAGCGTCGGGCAGCAACGCCGTCACCATCGGCGGCGATGTTGGCCAGCAGGTGAACGGGGACCAGACGGTTACCGCACCGATGACATTCAGCGTGGGCGGCAAGCGCAAGTAGTAACGAGGGAGAAAATGAGCAATACCCCAGCCCCCGCCCCGGTGCCGTTCCCGCAAGACCCAATCCTTCCCGACACCAGCACCCAGCGGCACAACGTGCCGCCCGGCAAGTCCGCGTGAAGCGACTAGGCCATCCGCATTGCGACGGCCCACACGGAGATGGCCAGCGCTGGCGACAGCGCCGACAACACCACGGCCCGCCGCAGGTCTGTGGTCTGTTCGCTCACGGCCCTGGCGTAGGCCTCGGTCTGCAAGTGGCGGCGGTTGAGTTCTGCCCTGCGCACCATGCGCAGTGCGTGCGCAGCCTCATCTGCGCGCTGTGGCTGCTCCATGCTGCCCGCGCGTTCCGCGTAAATCTTTGTCATTGCCGTCAGCACGGGGCCGCTGCCCAGTCTGCGGCTTCGCATGCCCCAGGTGGCCAGATAGGCGGCTATCCCACTCCAACCCAGTGCCAGCACCAGCAACGCCCATTGGGCCGGCTGCTCAATGTTCGTCCAATGATTGACCGTGTACGCGGCTACCGCACCAGCGCCACCCGTCAACAGCGTCAGCACCTTCAAGGCGCGCTCGAAATGGGCGTTGAATGCCGCTCTCAGATCGTCCAACGTCTTGCGGCTTTCCTCTTCAGCATAGGCCAAGAATTTTTCGTGCTCGCTCATGGCGGCCTCGGGCATTTCAGGCGGCTTTGCGAAGGTGCGCAGCAGGTCAGAGAGCAGATGCATCATGGTGTTCATTGTGCAGTCCCTGTGCAGCGCTCCGCAGCTCTCTCGCTCCCGCATCTTCATGCACCGAGGGGCTGTATTTCACACGCTCGATCGGTTTCAGTAGCTGGCGCCCAAAGTATTCGGACAGGCCCGGTTGTTGGGCCTTGAACACGAGGAACTTAGGGCGCCATTGGGTAGTGGTTGTTTTGCTCATGTCGGCATCATCTACACGCCCTTGTTCGCGTCCACTGATTGGCACTGTGCCAAGCACTCCCACATCGTCATCGGCCCCGCGATCAGATGCACCGCTTCTATGGCTCTTTTCTTTTCTACCAATCCGTAAGCAACTGAAAAAATCCTTTTCAAGATTTATCAAAAGCCTAGGGAGACGCGGTGCAAGGGAAGGTGGTAGTTCGCCGGGATGCCGGCCAAGTCGTCGCCGGCAATGCCGTGACAAATATCGAAAACTACGTGGCAGCGCACCCCAGCCGGTGCGTGCTTGCGGTGGCTT
>CALMCS010000231.1 GCA_937862875.1 uncultured Comamonadaceae bacterium | reverse complement strand
TCACCGACCACTTCCACGGCGAAGCCGTGGCTGTCCAGATAGCGCTGATCGGGCTCCGGCAGCGCCGCGAGTCCTTCCGTCGTGTCACGGATCAGCGTGATGAAGCGCTCGATGCCCGGCTTGCTGAGGTCGAGCAAGTCGGCGTCGCGGATGAGAACATCCTGGCCGCCGCCGCGGACTTCGAGGTAGACGTCATAGGTGTCGGTAGGGACGCCAGCCAACGCCTTCAAGATCTTGCCGCTGATCGAGGGCTTACCCCATTCCATTTGGCGATCGTCGATCGTGAACTTGAATGCGCGGTCCGTCTGGAAGATGACGAAACGCTCCGCGCCGCGCTCACGCAAGTCGTAAGTCTCGTCGAGACGCAGATCTTCAAATTCTCCGGATGGCAGGATCGCGTAGATGCTGTAGTCAGCCACCGGGCGAACTCCAGCAGCCTGCAGGATCTGGCGGCCGGTGGGGACCGGATCACTCAGATCCAGGTTGCGCTCGTTGAGCTGTTCATTGGCCACCACGATACGGTAGAGGTGTGCCAGACGAAGGCCACGGCCTTCGCGGATGGCGGCACCGATGTCTTCGAGCGGGATGCGGCTGTCATCGCCAGGATTTTGCGTTTGCATTTGATTGACTTTCTGTCGGCCATCTGCGGGATTGCAGTTTTCTTGGCCTCCACTAAGTCAATCGCGGTCAAAATCCGGACCGGAAAGCTGAATCAAACTTTTTTTATGGTGATCGCGCCAGCCGGGAGGTCGCCGCAGATAAAGAAGCTGGGGCACCTCGGGCAAGTGCGCGCCTCTTCCTTTACAGGGAAGTCGCCAGCGCGGACACGCCTGACGAAATCCTGGACCTTCTCGCTGCGCGTCTTGAGTTTGCGCTCTGTGATCTCCATCGGTTGCGTTGTCTCGCTAGTCAGGTAGGTCACCTCGACCTGGGCCGATCCGCCATACTCCTGCGTGGTCGCGAGGTGGAGCAAGGTGTACTCGATGTCATCGAAGGCATTGGATCTGGGCTTCCCGGTCTTGACGCGCCGAACGACGATTTGCCCGTTGTCGCCTCGGGCGACACTGTCCGGTCGGACAAGTATTTCGCCTTCCGCCCAGCCGAGCGAGATGGGAGTCGCTGGAGCCGGTACGCCGCGACTGCGGGTCTCAACTACAACATCCACAAGCCGCCGAGCGATGCGGCGGTAGTCTTCCGCATAGCCATGATCGACCGGTCCCTTTGATTGCCATGCTTGGTCGAAGCGTACGCCGAGTTCGGCTTCGGTCGGCATCGTCATTGCATGCACGGTCTTGAGCCAATCGAACACGTCCGAAACAACGTTGTGCATCTTCATGAAGGCCGTCTCCGTGCGGCGGCCTCCAAGTTTCATGACGTGGGTATAGAGAAACCGGCGTGGACATCGTTCGAACAGGTTGACTTGACTGTCGATCCAGGCCGGCTTCTGCTCCCAAACAATCTGCAGGGCTGACGATGCTCGCAGTCCTGCATGGCGCTGAGCCGGAACCGGCGGTTGGATCAGGTGATGCAGGATGGAGGGCATGAACTTGGAAGGGTTGCGCGTTCTGCCATCCGACTGAACTGATGACGCGTAGAGGAACAACCGATCGCGCGCACGAGAGAGGGCGACGAAGAACAGGCATTCTTCCTCTTCATCGTGCCCGGCCTTCACCGCTTCCAGTCCGGTCATTTCGTCGGAGCCATGAATGAGCCCGTCGGGTGGCAAGCAGCGCGGTGCCATGTTGTTGCGCGGCAAGCCCGAGGTCACCATGCCAGGAATATGCACTGTGTGGAACTCGAGCCCCTTGCTGGCATGGATCGTCATCAGGCGGACGGCATCGATGCCGTCGGCAACACCTGGCAAATGGCGCAACCCACGATCTTCCGAAAGTAGGACGAGTCGGCGAATGCGATCAAGGAGGCGCACGCAAGGTGAACCGGTGCCGGAGGGTTGCTGACGGCAGAAGTTGAGGAACTGCCACAGTGCCAAGCCCTTCATCCTGCTTCGTGCATCGCCTGCCAGATACAGCGACTTGGCGAGGCTGAGCCGATCTATCACCCATGTGGTCAAGATGCTCCAAGGGTTGCCCGTCGGACTCACCCCATCGAAAAGCATGGCGGCCCGGGCTAGTGCCGTCTTGCTGGCTTCCGCAAGTTCCGGTGGCCAATTTTTATTCAGGCGCCACTCGAGAGGCGCCACTTTGCTTTCGCGCAGGCATTCGATGATCTGCACCACATCTTGCAGCGGCAGTTCGTACGTCGACATCGTGGACACGCGCACCAGTCCAACGGCATAGGGGTCGCTCAGCATCGAGAGCATGGCGAGAAGATCCTTGATCTCCGGTCGCTCAAACAGACTCCCAAGGTGAAGCACAG
>CALMCS010000230.1 GCA_937862875.1 uncultured Comamonadaceae bacterium | reverse complement strand
GATTGCTGGCCCAGGAGCGTGATTTCGAAGGCACGGTGCACGTGATTTTCCAGCCCGCCGAAGAGGGGCGCGGCGGCGCGCTGGCCATGCTCGAAGACAAGTTGTTCGAGCGCTTTCCTTGCGATCGCATCTTCGGAATGCACTCGTATCCCACGATGCCCATTGGCAGTTTTGGCACGCGTGTGGGGGCATCGATGGCGGCGTCGGGTCGTTGGCAGGTCACGTTCAAGGGCTCGGGCGGACATGGGGGAATGACCCCACACCTGGCCGCCGACCTGACGGTGGTGCAGGCCCACTTTGTGCTGGGTTTGCAGAGCATCATTTCCCGAAATGTGCCGCCGCACGAAACCGCCATCATCAGTGTCGGGCATATCCAGGCGGGCGATCCCAACGCCATGAATGTGATGCCCTCCGAATTGAAAATTTCGGGAACGATGCGCGCGTTTTCGCCCGCCATTCAAAAACTTCTGGAGTCACGCATCGAGGCGCTTGCCCGCACCCATGCCCAGCTCGCCGGGGCCACCGCCGAATCCACACTGTGGTGGAACGCAGCGCCCGTGGTCAATGACGAGGCCGCAGTGCGCATCGCCGTTCAGGCTGCGGCGCGCGTCTCTGGGCGCGAAGCGGTGGACGACGACATGACCAAGCTCACCGCCGGAGAAGACTTCTCCTGGATGCTCCAACAGCGCCCCGGTGCCTTCATCTTCATCGGTAACGGTCGCCGCATGGGCGCGGGCGGCGGAAACCTGCACATGCCCAACTATGACTTCAACGACGAGGCCTTGCCCTATGGCATCGCTTACTGGCTTGCGATCGTTGAAGCAGAGCTAGCAGCCAGTACCTAGTACCGGCGGATGAATGAATGGGTTGGTTGGTTGGTTGAGTCAAAACGATACTTCAGGAGACCACAATGCAGACTTGGAAGAACTTCGCTCGCAAAGCACTGGTGATTGCGTCCTCGGTGGGATGTGCAACCCTATGGGGCAGTCCGGCTGCAATGGCGGCGTGGCCTGAAAAACCCATCACCTTCGTTGTGGGTTACGCCCCGGGCGGAAGTGTGGATGCGGTGGCGCGATTGGTGTCCACGCAGCTGAGCAAGAAGCTGGGCCAACCGATTGTGATTGAGAACCTGGCCGGAGCAGGGGGCTCCATCGGCGCGGCCCGCGTGGTGCGATCGGCCCCCGATGGCTACACCTTTCTGATCGGTTCCGGCAGCGAAGTCGCCATTGCCTGGGCCGTCAATCCAAACATCAAATACAACGGCCTGACGAATCTCGCACCGGTAGGGCTGATCGCCAAATCGCCGATGGTGCTGGTCGGGAACAAGGACGTTCCCGCCACCGATCTGAAGGGATTGATGCAGTACAGCAAGGCCAACAAAGGCAAGCTCAGCCTGGCCACATCGGGCATCGGGACGCCGCAGCATCTGCTGCTGGAGTACATCAACCGCAAGACTTCCGCAGACATCCTGCATGTCCCGTACCGAGCGTCGGCCTCGATCGTGCAGGACGTGATTGGCGATCGGGTCAACCTGTCGATCCTGACGCTGAGCACGGCACAGCCCTTCATCGAATCGGGCCAGCTGCGTGCCTACGCGGTCACCGGGGACAAGCCCGCGGCGGCGCTTCCCAACCTGCCCACACTGTCGCAAGTCGAGACATTGAAGAACGATTCCTTCGATCTCTGGTTCGGAATTCTGGCCCCAGCAGGAGTTGCGGCGTCGAC
>CALMCS010000229.1 GCA_937862875.1 uncultured Comamonadaceae bacterium | reverse complement strand
TGATTCTGGTGGTGTTTTTGTTCCTGCGCAACGCGCGCGCCACCCTGATTCCTGCGGTCGCCGTGCCGGTCTCGCTCATGGGCACCTTCGGCGTGATGTACCTGTGTGGCTACACGCTCGACAATCTCTCGCTCATGGCGCTCACGGTGGCGACCGGCTTCGTGGTGGACGATGCGATCGTGGTGCTCGAGAACGTGATGCGCCACATGGAGCGCGGTAAATCTCCCGTGCGTGCGGCGCTGGATGGCGCGCGCGAAATTGGCTTCACCGTGGTGTCGATGAGCATCTCGCTGATCGCGGTGTTCGTACCCATCATGTTCATGGGCGGCATCGTGGGCCGGTTCTTCCGCGAGTTTGCGGTGGTCATGTCGGCGGCGATTCTGGTGTCGATGCTGATCTCGCTCACCACCACGCCGATGATGTGTGCGGCGCTGCTGCGTCCACCGCAGGAAGGCGACGACAAACCAGCGCGCCCGCGCAATCGCTTGCAACGCGCATGGGATCGTTTCTCCGCCGCGATCGGCCGATTCGAAGATGCCTCGATGGTGGTGTATCGCAAGTCTCTGGCCTGGTGCCTGCGCCACCAACCGCTGGTTGTGCTGGTGTTGCTGGGCGTGATTGCGCTCAACGTGCAGCTGTATCGCGTCATCGAAAAAGGCTTTATTCCCGATCAGGACACGGGCCGCGTGATGGGCTTCATTCGGGCCGATCAGTCCACCTCGTTCCAGGCGATGGAGCGCCGCATCAAGCGTTTTCTCGAGATCGTGCAGGAAGATCCGGCGGTCGAATACGTGACCGGTTTCACCGGTGGTGGTCAGCGCAATTCGGCCAATATGTTCATGTCGCTGAAACCCATGGCGGAGCGCAAGGTGTCGTCGGACGAGGTGATCAACCGGCTGCGCGAAAAGCTCAAGAACGAGCCCGGCGCGCGCCTGTTCATGGTCAAGCAGACGGACATCCGCATCGGCGGGCGGCAGAGCATGGCCGCGTACGACTACACGCTGCAGGCCGACGAAATTCAGGATCTGCGGACCTGGGAGCCGCGCATCCGGCAGGTGCTGGCCTCGTTGCCGGAACTCGAAGACGTGAACAGCGACGTGCAGGATTTCGGCATGCAGACCTCGCTGGTCATCGACCGCGATGCGGCCTCACGCCTGGGGCTGACCATGGCGCAGATCGATTCCACGCTCAACGATGCGTTCGGTCAACGGCAGGTGGGTGTGATCTACAACCCGCTGAATCAGTACCGCGTGGTGATGGAAGCAGCGCCACGTTATCTGCAGAGCCCGGAAACCCTGCGCGGATTCTTCTTCGTCAACAAGACCGGGCAACAGGTGCCGCTGTCGGCGTTCGCGAAGATCACCACGACCAATACACCGTTGTCCGTGAACCACCAGGGCGGCACGCCGGCGAGCACGGTGAGCTATAGCCTGGCGGCCGGCGTATCGCTGTCGCAGGCGAATGATGCGATTCGCAAGGGCGTCGCCGAGCTGGGTGTTCCGGTATCGGTGCGCGGCAGTTTCAGCGGAACCTCCGGGGCGTTTCAGCAGGCGCTGGCGGGGCAACCGCTGTTGATTCTGGCGGCCATCATCACGATCTATCTGGTGCTCGGCATCCTGTATGAAAACCTGGTGCATCCGCTCACGATTCTCTCCACCTTGCCGTCCGCGGGAGTGGGGGCGCTGTTGGCGCTGATGCTGTTCAAGACCGAGTTCTCGCTGATCGCCTTCATCGGGGTGATTCTGCTGATCGGGTTGGTGAAGAAGAACGCGATCATGATGATCGACTTCGCGCTGGCGCGCGAAAAGGGCGGACATGTCACGCCCGCGCAGGCCATCTACCGCGCCTGCGATCTGCGCCTGCGTCCGATTCTGATGACCAGCATGGCCGCGATCTTCGGTGCGCTGCCGCTCATGCTGGGTCGCGGCGACGGAGCCGAGCTGCGCCAGCCGCTGGGCATCGCCATCGTCGGTGGTTTGCTGGTGAGCCAGTTGCTCACGCTCTATACGACGCCGGTGGTGTACGTGCTGATGGAGCGCGCCCGCCACGGCGTTCACAGAATGTGGCGCAAGCGCCCCACGTGGCTGGGCCGCACGCCCGCGCATTCCACGCCCACAGCGATTCAGGCCGGGCAATGATCGATCATGAATAAAAGTCAGAACAGAATGTTGATGTCCAAATCCTTTGCCTTGAGCGTGCTTGCAGCGGCGTTATTGCTGGCTGGATGCTCCACGCAGGAACCGTTCCAACGTCCCAAGCTCGATATCCCGGACCAGTTCAAGGAAGCCACGAGCCAGGGGGCCGAAGCCGGCATCTGGCAACCCGCGCGCAATGGCTTGGGCGACGACGCCAAAGCCCAGGTGCCCGCAGAGTGGTGGAAGCTGTACGGTGATGCCAAGCTCGACGAACTGCAGGCCGAGGCGCAACTGGGCAACCAGAGCATTGCCCAATCGGTCGCACGCGTTCGGTCCGCGCAGGCGGCGGTGTCCAGCAGCCGGGCGGCGCAGCTGCCGACCATCGGCTCCACGGGCAGTGGCTCGCGCGCGCTCACGGGCGGCGGCACCTACGCCAATTCGTCTGGCGAAAATGTGGCGCGCAGCGGCACCATCAACAACACGTTTTCGCTGGGCCTGAACGCCAGCTGGGAAGTGGATCTGTGGGGCCGCGTCGCGGGTACGGTCAATGTGAGCGAAGCCAACGCCCAGGCCAGCCGCGATGACCTTGCGGCGGTGCGCCTTTCCACGCAGGCCTCGGTCGCGCAAACCTATTTCTCCCTGCGTACCGCAGAGGCGCAGCAGCGGCTGCTGAACGAGACACTGCAGGCGTACGAGCAGAGCTGGAACCTGACCAAGAACCGCTACAAATCCGGCGTGGCCTCGTCCGCCGATGTGGCCCAGGCCGAGTCGCAGTACAAGAGCACGCAGGCGCAGTTGATCGAATCCCAGTCGTCGCGTGCGCAGTTGGAACATGCCCTGGCAGCCTTGTTGGGCAAGGTGCCCGCGCAATTCAGCCTGGCCGAAACGGGCGTGTTGCCGACACCGCCGATCGTCCCTGCGATGCTGCCTTCGCAGCTGCTGGAACGACGCCCCGACATCGCCTCGGCGGAGCGCAGTGCGGCGGCAGCGAATGCCCAGGTGGGCGTGGCGCGTGCGGCGTATTTCCCCGCGCTGACACTGTCCGCATCGACCGGGTATCGGAACTCGGCGATCTCCAACTTGCTGAGCGCGCCCAACTTCTTCTGGTCCTTGGGCCCGGCGCTGGCGATGTCGGTGTTCGATGGCGGCGCGCGAACGGCCGCGGTCGAGTCGGCGCGTGCGTCGCTGGATCTGTCCTCTGCCACCTACCGTCAGACCGTCATCACGGCCCTGCAGGAAGTGGAAGACAACCTCGTCATCGCCAACGCCCTCAACGAGGAGTTGCAGGTGCAGACCGAGGCGGCAGCGGCTGCGGAGAAAGCGCTGCTGGTGGCCAACAACCAGTACAAGGCCGGCATCGTCGCGTATCTCAACGTGCTGACGGCGCAGACCTCGGTGCTGAGCGCGCAGCGCAGCCTGATCGATGTGCGCAATCGGCGCTTGGCTGCGGTGAATACCTTGCTCAAGAACGTCGCGGGCAATTGGGATTCAGTGCATTGAGTGCATTGAGTGCCTTGAAATCGGCACGGCGGGGTGACGGTTGGGGCAGTGGCTGCCTCAACCCTCCAGCTCAAACGCGTCGTTGAAAGCCTCGGCAAACGCATTGTTTCCCGACAGCGTGAGCGTGACGGTGGTCGCGCCCAACGCGGCGGTCTCGATCTGCAGACTCGCGCTGCGCACATGGAATTCGGCGCGCAGGGGCTCACCCGCGTCATCCTGGGCCTGCAGATCGAAGTCCCAGTCTGCACCATCCTCCATGCTGCCCTGACGCCCTGGAAAGGTGCGTGCGGCCCAGCTCAGAACGCTTTCCACCTCGGCGGACAGGTCCGGCATGCGCTGCACCGGCGCGCTCGCCATGGCGTCCCAGGTGCCGTTGCCCGCGTCGTCTTCGCTGTAGTCAAAAATAAGATAGTCAAGGGTCTTGGGCACGGTAGGGCTCGGGTGATGGAGAATCGAAACCGCATTTTCGCCCGAACCCGTTTGCCGAGACGCCAGAACCATGAATGCTGCAGAGAATAAAAATGACGCACCGACCTCCTCATCGCTGCCGCCCATGCTGCGCGTGCACGGGCTGAAATTGGGATACGCAGTGGGTCCCGAGCTGGTCTGCCCCGAGAACGAATGGTTTGCAGGACTGAATCTGGTCCAGGGCGACGAGGGCGTGGGAAAGACGGCCTTGCTCTGCACGCTGGCCGGCGCGCTCAAGCCGCGCGGCGGAACGATGGACTACCTGTGGAGCACCAACACCAAGCTGCAGGCCAGCGACGTGTTCTGGCAGCATCCACGCACGGAGCTGAGCGAGACAGAGCGCAATGCCTCCTGTCGCGACTGGATTGCGCAGCGCGCACGCGCCTATCCCCAGTGGTCGGCGGCAGAGTTCGACCGCCATATCGCAGGCTTCGGGATGGAGGAGCACATGCACAAGCCCTTGCTGGCGCTGTCGACCGGGTCACTGCGCAAACTCTGGATGGCGGCGGCGTGGGCGAGCGGTGCGGCGCTCACCTTGATCGACGAGCCGCTGGCTGCGCTGGATCGACCGTCCGAGCGTTACGTGCAGTTGGCGCTCAACGAGTTTACGGAGTCGGCGCAGCTGGAGCGCGTCGGGCAAGCCACTCGCTGCGTGATCGTCACGCATTGGGATGCCATGGATTCGGTCGACTGGGACGACGTACTCACATTGACTTGAACCGCGCCGCATACAAGCGGCTCACCGCCAGTTTTTCGGGGCGTTCACGCAGCGTGAGCCAGAGCTTGCCGGCTTCGTCGCGCTGCGCACTGGCAATGCTTTTCACCTGCACGGCGGTGCCGCGATGCACTTGCCAGAACTGCTGTTCGTCGAGTTGTGGGAGCAGCTCCTTGAGGGGCGTGCGCAGCAGGTATTCATTGCCCGCCGTGAGCACGCGCACGTATTTGTCCGCGGCTTCCAGGTAGATGATGTCCAGCACCGGCACCATGTGGATGTGGTTGCCGACACTGGCCTGCAGCATCGTCAGCGGTGCATTCGTATGGCGTTGCACGGGCATCAGTTGCTGCAGTTGATGCAGCGTTTTTTCGAGCGTGTTGTTGGCGTTGTCGCTGCTCTGGCGTTGCGCCCACCACTGTTGCAAGCGCTGAACGGTTTGCGCAAGCCGCGCGGCTTGAACCGGTTTGAGCAGGTAGTCCATGGCCTGTGCTTCAAACGCTTCCACGGCGTATTGGTCGTACGCGGTGACAAACACGATCGCGGGAAACGGCTCGTTTTCGGGCCACGCATCTGCTATCTCGGCCGCCGCTTCGAGTCCTGTCTGCCCGGGCATGCGGATGTCGAGAAACAACACGTCGGGCTTGATGCGCAAGGCCTCCTGTGCGGCGCTCAAACCATCGGCCACGATCTCGGCGATCTGCAGTTCGGGCCATGCGGCGGCGAGTGAATGTTGCAGGCTTTGCGCGAGCAGTGGCTCGTCTTCTGCGATCAATGCGCGTGGGGCGTTCGAGCCGTTGCTCATGTCTGTGGCTCCAGAGGAAAGGTGATGCGTACCAGCGTACCGATGTGGTTTGGATTGGCCTTCAACTCGAACGTTGCGGCATCGCCGTATCGCGTTGCCAGCCGCTCACGCACTTGTGAGGTGCCGAAATGCTGGCGGTTGGGCTCGCTCACATCAGCAAGCTTTTGCTCGGCAATGCCGCAGCCCGTATCGCTCACCGTCAGCTCGATTTTTCGGACACTGTGGGCCTCGATTTCACGCGCGGTGACGCGAATTGCTCCGCCCTTCAATTGCGGCTCCAGACCGTGGCGAATGCTGTTTTCCACCAGTGGCTGAAGCAGCAGAGGCGGCACGTTCATGCGCGCAAGCGACTCGGGTAGATCGAGCGTGAACGCCAAGCGCGAGCCCATGCGAATCTGCATCAACGCGAGGTAGTCCTGCAGCCTTGCAAATTCGTCACGCAGCGAATGCTCGGTGCTGCGCGAGCTGCCCAGCGTGGCACGCAAGTAGTCGATCAGGTGATCGAGCATGGTCTGCGCGCGCTCGGGATCGGTGGCAATCAGCACGCGCAGATTCGCCAACGTGTTGAACATCATGTGTGGTTCAAGCTGCGTCTGCAGCATGGCAAGGCGCGCTTCCGCTGCCTGGCGCTCGGCCTGCGCTGCCTGCATTTGCAGATAGCGTGCTTTGCCGAACATATAGAACACAAATGACATTGCGGTAGTCGTGAATACCGTGATCATCATCGGCAGTACCCACCCATCAAAACGAGTCAGGTGCGAATTGGGTTGGACAAGTTTTTGGTAGCTTTGCCCAATTAGCGTGCCAATGCCGAAACCCACCAGAATTCCCACCGCGACGACTGCTCCGCCGCGCCATCCGTAGGGCCACGGAACCTCCTTGCTTCGCGAGAATTTCAAGCGACCAAACTCAATGCACAGCCAGCTCAGCAAGCCAATGGAGATGGAGTAGACAAAATTCACATCCCATGTGCCCATGCCGAAAAGCGTCAGCGTGGTGGTGATCAGCACGCACACCGCCACCGTGACCAGGCCGTGGCGTGCGAGCATGAGAACAACGGGGGGCGTGCGCTGCAGCATGTTGTGCATGTTAATGGAGACGCTCAAGGCGGATCTTGGCGGTCCGTGGACTGCGCGCGCCGCAGCGCACTGCGCTCGCGCTGGACCATGTTGTGCCAGAGCGAGTTATTCGGCGAACGCAGCCACACAGATGCCGCGTGGCACGCGAGTCCAATGCCCCAGAACAGCGCCGGGTAGACCGCCCAGTGGCGACCCTGGCTCCACGCGAGCAGCATCAGGCCGAGATTGACGATCACATACACCGTGGCGTGCATGAGAAAGCCCAGCTTTCGTCCGGCGTTTCTGCGCGCCGCGTACTCCAGCGGATCGCTTGCGGCCATGCCGTAGAGATGCTTGTCGTAGTTCATTGCCAGCCTTTCCAAATGAGGTGCGCCTAGCTTCGTGCTTTGCGCGTGGGAAGGCGAGGCGAATGCGATGGGTTGCCGGAATGCGGGTGTGAAATGCATCGGGCGCACGCCCAATGAAAAAGAAAGCCGCCGTGGAATGGCTTCCACAGCGGCTTGGTTTTGGGCGTGTTGGGCGCTTGCTTACTTGGGTGCCAGTTTCTTCAACTGATACAGCGCATCCAGCGCCTCGCGCGGGCTCATGGCGTCCGGGTTGATATTGCCCAGCGCCAGTTCCACCTGACTGATGGCAGTGTGCGGTGGCTCGGGTGGCGGCGCGAAAAGATCGACCTGCGTCTCGTCTTCACCGGCACGCGCCTCGAGCGTTTCCAGCGCATGGCGCGCATGGTTGAGCACCGCGGCAGGAACGCCAGCCAGCTTGGCGACCTGAATACCGTAGCTGCGGCTGGCCGGGCCGGGCTGGATCTCGTGCAGGAAGACGATGTCCGAGCCCGATTCCGTTGCGCCCACGTGCACGTTCATCGCATGGCCATGGCGGGCAGACAGTTCGGTGAGCTCGAAGTAATGCGTGGCAAACAGCGAGAACGCACGCGTCTTGTCGTGCAGGTGCGTGGCGATGCCGCTGGCGAGCGCGAGACCGTCGAAGGTGCTGGTGCCGCGCCCGATTTCGTCCATCAACACCAGCGAGTGCGGCGTGGCGCTGTGCAGAATTTGCGCGGCCTCGGTCATCTCCAGCATGAAGGTGGATTGCGCGTTGGCCAGATCGTCGGCTGCGCCAATGCGCGTGTGGATCGC
>CALMCS010000228.1 GCA_937862875.1 uncultured Comamonadaceae bacterium | reverse complement strand
TCACCGAGTCGATCTGGTTGATGCCCTTGGGGCCGTTGGTGATGTTGTAGGGATGGTCCAGGTTGTTCAGGAAGATGCGGATGATTTCGCCAAAGCCCAGCGTGACGATGGCCAGATAGTCCCCGCGCAGTTTCAGCACCGGTATTCCAAGCAGCACCCCCACCGTCGCCGCCAGCGCCAAGGCCAGCGGAATCACGATCCAGAGCGACAGGTGCAGCCCGTTCGGGAAATGCGACATGAACCACGCAAAGTTTTCACTCAGCTGCGGCGAGGCGAGCAGCGCAAACATGTACGCGCCCACCGCATAGAAGGCCACATAGCCCAGATCGAGCAGACCGGCGTAGCCGACCACGATGTTCAGGCCGAGGGCCAGCATCACGTAGAGCAGTGCCAGATCGGCGATGCGCACCCAGGCGTTGCCGAAGTATTGAAGGATCAGCGGCAGCACCAGAAGTGCAATCGCGCCGAAGATCCACTGAGCCGTTTTGTTTTTTGCAGACATCTGTGTGTTCCTCTCAGGCCCGATCCGCCACCCGTTCGCCCAGCAGTCCCGAAGGTCGCAGGGTGAGCACGATGATCAGCACAATGAACGCAAAGATATCGGTGTAGTTGCTGCCCAGCAGACCGCCCGTCAGCTTGCCGATGTAGCCCGAACCGATCGCCTCGATCAACCCCAGCAACAGACCGCCGACCACCGCACCGGCCAGATTGCCGATGCCGCCGAATACCGCCGCGGTGAATGCCTTGAGACCCGGCAGGAAACCCATCGCATGCTGGGCCGTTCCGTAGTTGGAGGCGTACATGATCCCGGCGATCGCCGCGAGAATCGCGCCGATGATGAAGGTGGCCGAGATGACCATGTCGGGCTTCACGCCCATCAGCGCCGCAACGCGTGGGTTCTCGGCCGTGGCGCGCATGGCGCGACCGAGTTTGGTGTGGTTCACCAGATAGACCATGGAGGCCAGCGCGATCGCGGTCACCACCAGAATCATCACCTGCGTCGGCGTGATCACCGCACCGCCGAGGTGATACGGGTCCTGCGACAGCAGCGTTGGATAGGGTTTGTAGTTGGGCTTCCAGATGATCATCGCGATCGTCTGCAGCAGAATCGACACCCCGATCGCCGTGATCAGCGGAGCCAGACGCGGGCTGTTGCGCAGCGGCCGGTAGGCGATCTTCTCGATGGTGAAGTTCAGTGCCGCAGCGACGATGCAGGCGATGATCGTGGCGATCAACAATATCAGCCAGCCCGGTGCCCCCGGCATGGCCTCTTGCATGTGCCCGATACAGCTCCAACTCGTGATCGCTCCGATCATGAGCACTTCGCCATGGGCGAAGTTGATGAGCTGAATAATGCCGTACACCATCGTGTAGCCAAGGGCTATGAGGGCGTACATGCTGCCGAGAACCAGACCGTTGATGATCTGCTGCAGCAAAATGTCCATAACGAAAATCCTTCGTAATTGATGGGCCTGCGCCACACCCGACAAGACATCCGTACGGCTGACAAGAGCTGAAGAAAAATCAAACTGCTCTTGCAAAAAAACCCGCCGACAAAACTGTCTGCACGGGTTCACGCTGTGACCGACACTCGGCGAAATGCGACACCAGCCCTACCGTTTCTGGAGGGATCTTGCCCCCCCGCCTGCGGCACGTTAGCCAATGGATTTCATTATTAAGACAAGGGGCTTGGCAAGCACATAGGGAACACGCGCATTGCGCAAATTCATGTGCAAAAAGAAGCGTTCAATTGAACTGTCGTTCCAAATTGTTTGCTGCAACGCAATATTGCATGCCGACATGCCCATCGTGCATTGGACCAATCTGGGTTTTCGATTGTGGCGGCAGCGCCTGCCGAAGTCGGGCCACTCCTTCCCTATGGACAAGCCGTTTTTGCGGGCAACTCCACCGCCGCCCTCATCTGGCGCACAAGAATAGTCGCGGCGGTTGTCCAACCCCTTGATGTGCCTGGTCGGAGCATTGCGAAAATGCAAGGAAATTGGCCTCGTTATAGGCCAAGCAAATGACATTGGATCGGGGCACGACCGTCAGATAAACAACACATTCAGCGAGCGCCAACTTTCCTGCCGAAGCGCCCTGACAAAGACGCCATCACCCAACCCGGCTCCATCACTTCTCTCCGGCGTCCGCATCCCATTTTTTCAGCACGGCCAGCTTCTCCCCGATCTTGATCTCCAACCCGCGCGGTGTGGGTTGGTACCAGCCGGGCTCTTCCATGTCGTAGGGAAGATAGGACTCACCCGCCGCATAGGCATTGGGTTCGTCGTGGGCGTACCGGTACTCATGCCCATAGCCCAGTTCCTTCATGAGCTTGGTGGGCGCATTTCTGAGGTGGACCGGAACCTCGCGGCTCTTGTCCTGCTTCACGAATGCGCGGGCCTGGTTGTAGGCGTTGTATCCCGCATTGCTCTTGGCAGCGACCGCCAGATAGATGACCGCCTGTCCCAAGGCCAACTCGCCTTCGGGACTGCCGAGTCGCTCATAGGTCAGCGCCGCATCGTTGGCAATCTGCATGGCCCTGGGGTCGGCGAGACCGATGTCTTCCCACGCCATCCGCACAATCCGACGCGCCAGATAGCGCGCGTCTGCTCCGCCGTCGAGCATGCGCGTCAGCCAGTACAGCGCCGCGTCCGGATGCGAGCCACGCACCGACTTGTGCAGGGCCGATATCTGGTCGTAGAAGTTGTCGCCGCCCTTGTCAAAGCGCCGGCTGTTCAGGGTCAGGGCGTTCTGCAGAAACTCAGCGGTGATCTGGGTCAGGCCCGAGGTTTGCGCCGCCGTGCTGGTCTGCTCCAGCAGGTTCAGGAAACGCCTTGCGTCACCGTCCGCGTAACCAATCAAGGTGTCGCGCGCCAGATCGTCGAACTCCAGATGGCCCAGCGCCTTTTCCTGTGCGCGCTGCAGCAGCAGCTTGAGTTCATCGTCGTTGAGCGACTTCAGGACATAGACCTGTGCTCGGGACAACAGCGCCGAGTTCACCTCGAAGGATGGGTTCTCGGTGGTCGCGCCGATGAAGGTCACCAGGCCGCTTTCGGCATAGGGAAGCAGCGCGTCCTGCTGGGACTTGTTGAAGCGGTGAATTTCGTCCACGAACAGGATCGTGTGCTTGCCCATGGCCAGGTTCTGCTGTGCCTGCTCCATCGCGGCCCGGATGTCCTTGACACCAGAGAACACCGCCGACAGCGCAATGAATTCACACTTGAAGGCCGTGGCCGTGAGACGCGCCAGGGTGGTCTTGCCAACGCCCGGCGGGCCCCAAAAAATCATGGAGTGCGGCTTGCCGGATTGGAACGCCAAACGAAGGGGCTTGCCCTCGCCCAGCAAATCGGACTGACCCACGACCTCGTCCAGCGTCTTGGGACGAAGTGCTTCAGCCAAGGGAGCCTGAGGCTCTTGAGCGAATAGATCAGCCACGGTCTGCTCCCTGTGATCCCAGTGACCCCTGTACCCCTTGTTGGGCAGGCACACGGGAATGGCCAATCACCTCGCCCAGACTGCGTGGGCGCAGGCGATCTGCAAAGGGACGGAGGTAAGTGGGATTCGGGTTCACAGACGGGCAATCACATTGACGGATGAAACACCCCTCATCGTACCGCCGCCCAAGCCCTTGTTGGCAGGACAGGGCCTTCGCGGCCCGTCGAATCCAGCCTTATTGCTTGACCACGTCCGCGCCAGCCGGTGGCTTGAACTGGAACGTGGCCGCAGCGACCTGTCCGTTGACCTGCATGTTGCCGAACTTCAGCACCGAGCGCTGGCCGAAGTTATCCACAATATCGAGCGTCGCCAGCTGCTCGCCGACGAAGCCCACGCGCACGGTCTTGATCTGGCCGTCCTTGGCCTTGGGCTCGGCGAGAACCCATTGTTGGCCGTCCTGATCGGGTGCCGAGCTCAGGCTGAAATCGGCCTTCAATGCGGTCAGATCGGGGGCGGATGCCAGGAGCGCGGCGGGCGTGCTGCCCAGCGCCTGGTCCTGTGCGCGTTGCGTCACCTGATTCAGATCGACGTCGAACAACCACAGGTTCTTGCCATCGGCCACGATGGTCTGCTCAAACGGCTTCTTGTAATCGAAACGGAATTTGCCGGGACGCTGAAATTCAAAGTTGCCGGTGGAGGTCTTGACCTTGGGCTGCTGACCGTCCTTGGCAGGTGCCGTGACGGTTTGCGTGAAATCGGCACGGCCATTTTTTGCACTCTTCATGAAGCCTTCAAGGCTTTGCATGCCGTCGGCACTGGCGAACTGTGCGCAAGTGGCCAGGGCCATCATGGTGAAAAAACGCTTCATTGATTGGAACTCCTCTTTTCATTCGGCAGGTGGCTGGGATGAACCACACCTGCCGAGCTTCCCGCGCCATTGCGGCGCGGGTCGGTAAGCATCACGCGATGCCTGTCAACTATTCGCTGGCGCCGCCGCCGCGCGCTGGCACCAGCACTTCGCGCTGACCGCTCGTGGTGAGCGAGCTGACCAGACCGGCGTTTTCCATGTCTTCGAGCAAGCGCGCAGAGCGGTTGTATCCAATGCGAAGCTTACGCTGAACATAAGAAATACTGGCTTTGCGGTCTTTCAACACGATCTCGACCGCCTGGTCGTACATCGGATCTTTCTCTCCGCCGCCCTCGCCGTCTGCACCGCCAAAGCCGCTGTCTTCGCCATCGGTGGTGCCGCCTTCGAGCACGCCCTCGATGTAGTCGGCCTCGCCCTGCTCCTTCAGGTAGCTCACCACGCGGTGGACTTCCTCGTCGGACACGAACGCGCCGTGCACGCGGATGGGCAGGCCCGTGCCGCTGGCCATGTAGAGCATGTCACCCATACCGAGCAGCGCTTCCGCGCCCATCTGGTCGAGAATCGTGCGGCTGTCGATCTTGCTGCTCACCTGGAAGGCGATACGCGTCGGGATGTTGGCCTTGATCAGGCCGGTAATCACGTCCACGCTGGGGCGCTGCGTGGCCAGAATCAGGTGGATGCCGGCGGCACGCGCCTTTTGCGCCAGGCGGGCAATCAACTCTTCGATCTTCTTGCCGACCACCATCATCAGGTCGGCCAGCTCGTCGATCACCACCACGATGTGCGGCAGGCGCTGCAGCGGTTCGGGCTCTTCGGGAGTCAGGCTGAACGGATTCGGAATGAATTCTTCGCGCGCCTTGGCTTCGTCGATCTTGGTGTTGTAGCCGGCCAGATTGCGCACGCCCATCTTGCTCATCAGCTTGTAGCGGCGCTCCATCTCGGCCACGCACCAGTTCAGACCGTTCGCGGCCTGGCGCATGTCGGTGACGACGGGGCACAGCAGATGCGGAATGCCTTCGTAGACCGACATTTCCAGCATCTTCGGGTCGATCATCATCAAGCGCACATCGCGCGCTTCGGCCTTGTACAGCAGCGACAGAATCATCGCGTTGATACCCACCGATTTACCGGAGCCGGTAGTACCGGCGACCAGCACGTGCGGCATCTTGGCCAGATCGGCGACGACCGGGTTGCCGATGATGTCCTTGCCCAGGCCCATGGTGAGCATGCTCTTGGCGTCGTGGTAGACCTGCGAGCCCAGAATTTCGGACAGGCGAATCGACTGGCGCTTGGCGTTCGGCAATTCGAGCGCCATGTAATTCTTGCCGGGAATGGTTTCGATCACGCGAATCGACACGATCGACAGCGAACGCGCCAGATCCTTGGCCAGATTGACGACCTGCGAGCCCTTCACGCCGGTTGCTGGCTCGATTTCGTAGCGGGTAATCACCGGACCGGGCATGGCGGCCACCACGGACACGTCCACGCCAAAGTCCTTGAGCTTTTTCTCGATCAGGCGGCTGGTCATTTCCAGCGTTTCTGGCGACACGGTTTCCTGGCGCGCCAGGGCCGAATCGAGCAGGTCGACCTGCGGCAGCTTGCTGTCGGGCAGTTCGGTGAACAGCGGCTTCTGGCGCTCCTTCACCACGCGGGTGCTCTGCACGGGCTCGGTGAACACCGGCTCGATGATTTGCACCGGCTGTGGATGGTGCTCTTCGATCTCCATGCGCTCTTCGGTCAGCACCTCGGCACGCTCGCGCGCGGCGCGTTTGCCGACCGCTTCGTCCTTGGCCTTTTCGCGCTTGGCGCGACCGCCCTGCACCCAGCCATCGATCCTGCCGCCGATGCGCTCGGCCAGATGGCCCCACGAGAAACCAAACACCATCGCAGCGCCCAGCACCACGAGAATCACACCCACGAGGCCCGAGCCCGCGTCACCCAGCCAGTTCACCGCGAACTGTCCGGTCGTGTAACCCAGCATGCCGCCGGCCTGACCGGGCAGAAAGGTTTCGTAGCGATAGAGACGCGACCACTCGAGCGCCGTGCTCGACAGAATGAGAATCAGCAAACCCATCCAGAACATGGAGCGACGCGCCCATGGACCGACCGGAGATTTCACCTCTTCGCCGCCGCGCATCCAGTACGCCAGCGACGACAGCCATGCCTTGACCGCAGCGGCAATGCACCACCACACGGAAAAGCCGAGCGCGTAATAACTGAAGTCGGCCAACCAGGCACCCAAACGGCCCAGCCAGTTGGTGACCGAGTGTCCATCGCCCGTTCCGGAGGTGGACCACGCCGCATCCTGCGGGTTGTAGCTCAGGAGGGCCAGCAGCCAGAACACCAGGGCCAGCAAACCCACCAGCAGAATGATTTCATGGCTGAAGCGCGCAGCCCATGATCGCGGCGCCGATTTGCCGCCGGAAGAAGCGTTCAAGGTATTGAGGGAGTAGGTCATATAGAAACTGAGAGGCAAGCTTACCGCATGGCCGCGACCGCGGCTCGCCCCGTTGGACGATAGATACAGCAAAAAACGCCCGAACCATCGAACGATGACGCCGATCGAAAACCATCTCGCGCAGTCAAAACCAGCCAAGACGTCTCTACAGCGCGCTTACGCAGGCAACATTGTCGCTAGTTCTTTACGCCTCAACGACAATTGAATGTGTCCGGATGTGCCAAAAGCATGCCTTACGGGCATTTGTCAGCAATTGCTACGGAATTGAAATCAATTGATGCTATTGCGCAGATCAAAAACCTTGAAAGACTCTGTTATCGAGCCGTCCATACAATGGGAACCAAGGATGCGGGACTGAATTCAAGCTGCTCAGGCACTTGCAACAACCCGCCCCCATGCTTTCCGCCGTTGATCGGAATTGACGCGAACCCAGGGCATTGACTGCCCTGCCCGTTTCGCGCCCTCACCCCCCAACGGATCTGATTGTTTCAACCCGCTCTTCGCTGATGGCTTGGCTGATTGCTTTGCTGATCGATTGGCCTGGAGCGCGCAACCTGAGTGACAAACGCAATGTCGAACACCCAACACGCCAAAGTTCTGATCCTCGGCTCCGGCCCTGCCGGCTACACCGCCGCGATCTACGCAGCCCGCGCCAACCTCAAGCCGCTGCTCGTCACCGGCATGGCACAAGGCGGCCAACTGATGACCACCACCGAAGTGGACAACTGGCCCGCCGACGTGATGGGCGTGCAAGGCCCCGAACTGATGCAGCGCTTCCTGGAGCACGCAGAGCGTTTTCAGACCAGCATCGTGTTCGATCACATCAGCAAGGTTGATTTCAGCCAGCGTCCCTTCACGCTCACCGGCGACAGCGGCACCTACACCTGCGACTCGCTGATCCTCGCGACCGGCGCATCGGCCAAGTACCTCGGCATTCCTTCGGAAGAAGCCTTCATGGGCAAGGGCGTGTCGGCCTGCGCCACCTGCGACGGTTTCTTCTACCGCGAGCAGCCGGTCTGCGTGATCGGTGGCGGAAATACCGCCGTGGAAGAAGCGTTGTATTTGTCCAACATCGCC
>CALMCS010000227.1 GCA_937862875.1 uncultured Comamonadaceae bacterium | reverse complement strand
TCGACCTTCTTGAAGTAGATCTTGAAGTCTTTCGCGACCGCGGCGAGTTGCTCTTCGGTACCCGTCAAACCGACGAACGTCGGATCGAAATTGGCCATGTAGGCCTTGAGCACCGTGGGCGTGTCGCGCTCGGGGTCGACCGTGACGAAGATGCCTTGCAGACGGTCTCCATCGGCACCGAGCGAGCGCTTGACTTCGGCGAGTTCACTCATCGTCGTCGGGCACACGTCCGGGCATTGGGTGTAGCCGAAGAACACGACCACGACCTTGCCCGCGAAGTCCTTGATGCTGCGAACCTTGCCGTCCTGATCGGGCAGCGGGAAGTCCTTGGCGTAGGCTGCGCCCGTGACGTCGATGCCCTGGAATACGGGCGCTTTCGCCGACGGCGAGCAGGCGGCCAAGGTCGCCAGTGACGCGGCCAGTACACCCCAGCGGGTGAATCGTTTCAGGGCATCTCGCTTGTTCATACGTTGAAGCTCACAGTCATCTCGGAAATCACACACACACACACACACATCACATCGGATCAATTCAGATCAATCACAGCACGTAGTGGTCCACCAGCAGGGCCGCGAACAGCACGCTCAGATGGATCAAAGAGAAACGGAAGGTCTTGCGGGCGAGCGCATCCGAGTAGTTGCGCCACAGCTTGAATCCGTAATAACAAAAACCAAAACTCAGCACGATCGCGGCGATCAGGTAGATCCACGAACTCATGCCGTAGACAAACGGCATCAGGCAACCGGCAAACAGAATCAGGGTGTACAGAAACACCTGCAGGCGCGTGAATTCGTTGCCGTGCGTGACCGGCAGCATCGGCAGGCCGGACTTGCGATAGTCCTCGACGCGGTACAGCGCCAAGGCCCAGAAATGCGGCGGGGTCCACAGGAAAATGATCAAGAACAGGATCAGCGCTTCGGGGCCGACGTTGTCGGTCATCGCGGCCCAGCCCAGTACCGGCGGCATGGCACCGGAGGCTCCGCCGATCACGATGTTCTGCGGCGTGAGCGGCTTGAGGATCACCGTGTAGACCACGGCATAACCGACGAAGGTGGCGAAGGTCAGCCACATGGTCAGCGGGTTCACGAGCACGTACAGAATCACCGAGCCGGCAATACACAGAATCGCCGAGAACAGCAGCGTCTGCACGTTCGAGAGTTCACCCTTGGCAGTGGGACGCCATGCGGTGCGCTTCATCTTCGCGTCGATGCCCTGCTCCACGATGCAGTTGAAGGCGGCGGCCGCACCGGCGACCAGCCAGATGCCGGCACTGGCGATGGCCATCAGGCCCCATTGCTGCAGTGTGGGCATGCCCGGCACGGCCAGCACCATGCCGATGAAGGCGCAGAACACGATGAGCTGCACCACGCGCGGCTTGGTGAGCGCGTAGAACTGCGCAACGCGCGACGGCAGTTGCAGTGAACCAGCCGCTGCCTTGCCCGCTGTAGACGCGGGCGCTGCGGCAGGAGACGACGGTGATGGGGACGGAGCGGCACTCATGCGGAAACTTTCGTGGTGCGCGCGGCGCGCACCTGCTTATTCTGATCGGACCGGGCGTCATTGGCCAGTTCGGTCTCTGTGGTGGATTGGGGGACGGGTTTGCTGGCGGCCAGGCCCCAGGTCAGCACCACCAGTATGGCGGCAGCGCCACCGGTGTGCAGCACTGCGGCGACCAGAGGCCAATCGAGCACCACGTTCGACAGGCCCGTCAGGAATTGCAGCAACGCCAATCCGGCGAGCCAACGCATCTGATCGCGCAGAATCTGTTCGCGGCGCAGGCGCCAGACCAGCCAGAACAGCATCGCCAGCACCACGTAGGCGGCCAGGCGGTGCACGTAATGGATCGCGGTCAGGGCCTGAAAGCTGATGTGCGTGCCATCCTTCAACAAGCCCAGTTCACGCCAGATCTGGAAGCCCTGCGAGAAATCCATCGCAGGCCACCAGCTGCCCTGGCAGGTCGGGAACGTGGTGCAGGCGAGCACCGCGTAGTTGGTACTCACCCAACCACCGAGCAGGGTCTGCACCACCACCAGCAGCGTGCAGACGGCCATGGCGATGTAGAGCGATCGGGCCACCGGTGTGGGCGATTGGTGCTTGGTCTGGAAGGTCTGGTGAACGGCTTGCACGCACAGCAGCACCAGCAGGCCGGCACCGCCGATCAGGTGCAGCGTGACGATGGCGGGAAAGAGTTTCATGGTCACCGTCCACGCGCCAAATGCGCCCTGCAGACAGACCCAGAACAAGGTCAGCGTGGGCCACCACGGGCTCAACGCGGGTTCGGGTGCGAGGCCTTTTCTGGCTTGGAAGCGCTGCCACCAGGCACCCACCGTCAGCACGATGATGAGCACGCCCACCGTCGTCGCCAAGTAGCGGTGAATCATCTCCACCCAGGCCTTGCCGTGCGTGACCGGGCCCGTGGGCATGGCGGTCTGCGCGGCGGTGATCTCGGCCATCGCGCCGACGGGACTGGAGTTGCCATAGCAACCCGGCCAGTCGGGGCAGCCCAGACCCGAATCGGTCAGCCGCGTGAACGCGCCGAACAGCACCAGATCGAAGGTGAGAAACATGGTCAGCACGACCAGCGCCTGCAGTTTGCGCACCGGCGTGTGATCGCGATTGCGAAACCACACCCAAGCCAGCGGCGCAAGCGCAATCACCAGGCCGAACGCCATCAGCTCCAGCACGGGAGCGAAGTCGTACAGCGGCTGCATGTCACTCACCAAGCTCATGGTTTGGGCTCCTCTTCACGGCCGGCGTTGTCCCACGACGAGGACGCACGCAGCAGACGATCGAGATCCTTCTTGCCCTGCGATGCGCTCTTCTTGTCCATGTTGGCGGGGAAGCGCAGCATCCAGTGACCCATCGGGTCGACCACGTACAGGTGATCGGCCAGGGCCTTGCCGGCGGCCGGTTGCAGCCACGCGTTCAGCGTCGCTTGATCGGCGCGCACCACGGTCGCCTGCTTGAGACCGGGTTCGATATCTGCGGGAATCGGTGCCTGATCGGACACGAGCCAGACCCAGTCGAGTCGGTCCTTTTCCTTGCCCAGGCTCTCGCGCATCTGGCGCTGCAGGTAGAGGTGGTTGCGGCACTGCTCCAGGCATTCCGCCGGAGCCACGCTGACCAACAACCACTGGCCCTTGAGGCTTTCAAGCGGCACCGTTTGGCCTTCGCGCGTGACCACCATCGCTTGCGCGGGCATCGCGTGCTGCGGTTGAATCAGCTCGCCATAGTTGCGGCGACCGTCCGGGCGAACCACGTAATACGTGAAGTACGACGCGACCACCGGTGCGGCACACACCAGCAACACGAGCAGCATTTTCAGGCGACCCACGCGCAACTGCCGCGTCTCGGACTCGGCCATGGCCTCGCCCGAATTCGGCATGCTGTGCACGGTGAAGGCGAGCGGACTTTCGCTGACGGCTTCAGGCGCGCGGCTGGCTGCTTGAGCGAAGGAAGCGTCGGATGAGTTGGAACCAGACATAGAGGATTGCCACCAGGCCGCAAAGCCCGAACCATTGGAATGCGTAGCCGTAGTGCTTGTCGACGCCAGAGTCGACAGCCGGCCAGTCGCGCAGCAGTCCGTCGCTTGCATCGCCCGCCGTCTGTACGACAGACAACGGCAGCAGCGCCAGACCAGTCTCGGCCCCATAGGCGGCCAAGTCGAGATTTTGCCGGATGCGGGAAGCCCTTGTGCTGTTTCCGGATGTGTCGAATTCGAAGAGCCGCGCCGGACGGGCCGCCACGCGCCCCAGAACACTGACGTCACCGCTCGCGGTCACGATGTCTGGAATACGTGTGCGATCTTCGAAATTGCGCGGCACCCAGCCACGTTGCACCATCACCACCGCATCGCTCGCAAGGTTTGAATCACGATTCAAACGCAGCGGCGTCATGACAAAAAAACCTTGCTTGCCCTGCATCTGGCGATTGTCCAGATACACGGTCTTGTCCGTGAGCCAGCGACCCGTGAGGGCCACCTGACGGTGCATCAGCGGATCGCGTCCCGGATCCACCACCATCGATTGTTTCGAATCGTCGACCTGCTGCAATGCACGCAGCTGCTGCACAAACTGCTCGGCACTCAGGGGCGGCTGCGCCATGCGCTGATCCATCGCGTGCTGCAGCGCTTCTTTCTGCGCCGCACGCGACAACTGCCAACGGCCCAGCGATGCGGTCACCACCATGGTGAGTACCGCAGCCATCGTGACAATCCAAAACCGCCATCCCAGCGACCGAACATCTGCGTTCACGTAATAATGCACTCCATGAAATTCTTGGTCGCCCTAGCCTTCATCACCATCCTGGCCTGCCTGGGTTGCGCGCTCTTTTACATGATGCGCGGAAAAGGCGACGACCAGGCACGCGGCAAACGCATGGCATGGGCACTCACCGCCCGCATCGGACTGTCGATTGTGCTCTTTCTGTGCGTGCTCCTCGCATGGCAACTGGGATACATCCAGCCCACCGGATTGCCACTCACAACCAACGCCAAGCCCTGAAAAAAACGAACAGGCCAATACGGACAACAACATCCGCATCCAGTATCCAGAATCCGGTATCCGGCATCCAACCCCCACCAACGCAGCGAGCAGAGCACAGGAATCACAAACCCCGAATGACGAGATAGGGTCCTAGGCTAGGCGTCGATGACGCAGACAGTACT
>CALMCS010000226.1 GCA_937862875.1 uncultured Comamonadaceae bacterium | reverse complement strand
GTTGGCAATGATGTTGCTGTGCAGCAGCACCGCGCCCTTCGATACGCCAGTGGTGCCGCCGGTGTACTGCAGCAGCGCGACGTCGTCGTGGCGGATTTCGGGCTTCTGGAACAGCGCCTTGGAGCCGCGGGCCAGCGCGTCGTTGAAACGCACCGCGCCGGGCAGCGAAAACTGCGGCACGAGCTTCTTCACGCTGCGCACCACGAAGTTGATCACCATGCCCTTGATCATCCCCATGCGGTCGCCCATGGTGGCCAGCACGACATGCTTGGTCTGGGTGTTGGCAATGCAGGACTGCAGGGTGGAGGCGAAGTTCTCCACAATGATGATGGCCTTGGAGCCCGAGTCCTTGAGCTGGTGCTCGAGCTCGCGCGGGGTGTAGAGCGGGTTCACGTTCACCACCACCAGACCGGCGCGCAGGATTGCGGCCACGGCCACGGGGTACTGCGGTACGTTGGGCATCATGATCGCGACCCGGTCGCCCTTGACCAGCCCCAGGGACTGCAGATAGGCGGCCATCTGCCGGCTTTCCGAGTCGATCTGCGCGTACGAGATCTCCTTGCCCATGAAACTGAAGGCGGGACGGGCGGCATAGTCGCGGAAGGCCTGCTCCATCAGCTCCACCAGCGACGCGTACTGGGACGGGTCGATATCGGCGGGGACGCCTGGCGGATAGGCACTAAGCCACGGGCGGTCGGTCATACGGGATCTCCTCGGTTTTCTCGAAAATCGGACACGAAATTTGGTAAAACTCGCGCATTGTGACGTTGATGGAACGGTTGCGGGGTCTGGAATTACCCTAGACAGGGGCAATTTTCTGCACGGTCGTGCACTTTTATCAAGTGCCTGAAATGAGCGATCTCACTTTTTTCTACAGAAACGCATGCAACTGTGGAAAAGGCATGTCTTTCATTCCTTGAAATAATCAGGAAAAAGATACCGACTCACCCAGCGAGTCGCCTGGAAAACATGTCCACCACACCCAACGCCTCGTCCACCACGCCATCCATTGAGCCCCCCGAGCCACCGCTCAAGCCCCTTTCCGGCGGGCTGCTGCTGTTGATGTCGACCGCCACCGGATTGGCGGTTGCCAGCAACTACTACGCGCAGCCGCTGCTCCCGATCATCGCGAATGAAATGCAGCTCTCGCCCACGGCGGCGGCCAACATCGTCACCACCGCCCAGCTGAGCTACGGCGCGGGGCTGCTGTTGCTGGTGCCGCTGGCCGACCTGTTCGAGCGACGCGCACTGATCATCACGCTGATGCTGCTGGCCGCGCTCGGCCTCGTGCTCACCACGTTTGCGCCCACCTTGCCCCTGCTGTTGCTGGGAACGACGATCACCGGGCTGTGCTCGGTCGTCACCCAGGTGATGGTGCCGCTGGCGGCCACGCTGTCGGCACCCGCACAACGCGGCCGGGCCGTGGGCACGATGATGAGCGGCCTGCTGATCGGCATTCTGCTGGCACGCACCGTCGCGGGCTTGATTTCCACGCTTGCTGGCTGGCGCACGGTGTTTGCCGTGGCGGCGATCGCCATCATCCTCTGTACCATCGCTCTGGCGCGCGCCCTGCCGCGCTACCGTCAGACGGTGGGGCTGAGTTACGGACAACTGCTGGCGTCGGTCTTCGCGCTGTTCCGCGATGAGCCGGTTCTGCGCCTGCGCGCCACCCTCGGTCTGCTCACCTTCGTGCTGTTCAGCATGTTCTGGACGCCGCTGTCGTTCCTGCTGTCTTCCCCGCCGTATGGCTATTCGGAGGCGGTGATCGGCCTGTTTGGGCTGGTGGGCGCTGCCGGAGCACTCTCCGCGTCATGGGCCGGTCGCCTGGCCGACCGCGGCAAGGGTGAGCTGGGCACCTTGGTCGGCATTGGCACCCTGCTGATTTCCTGGCTGCCTCTGGCGTTTGCACAGCAGTCGCTGCTGGCGCTGATCCTCGGCGTGCTGCTGCTCGACCTGGCCGTGCAGCTGGTCCATGTGAGCAATCAGAACGCCATCTACGCCATCCGCCCCGAGGCGCGCAGCCGCCTCACCGCCGGCTACATGACCTGCTATTTCATCGGCGGTGCGACGGGTTCGGCCATTGCGGCCTATCTCTACACGCACCACGGCTGGATGGGCATCGTCATCGCCAGCACGGCCATCGCGGCGCTGACACTCGCGATCGGCATCATCGGGCTGCGCAAGAAGGCATAAGAAAAAACGCCGCGCACTTTGACGGTGCGCGGCGTTCTGTCTCGGGGTAAAGCCGAAATTACTCGATCGCTTTACCGATGTCTTCGACGACCTTCTTGGCGTCGCCGAAGACCATCATGGTCTTGTCCATGTAGAACAGCTCGTTGTCGAGGCCGGCATAGCCCGCAGCCATCGAGCGCTTGTTCACGATCACCGTCTTGGCCTTGTAGGCTTCCAGAATCGGCATGCCGTAGATCGGGCTGC
>CALMCS010000225.1 GCA_937862875.1 uncultured Comamonadaceae bacterium | reverse complement strand
CGCTCTACGATCTGCGCAATCTGTTCCAGGTGAACGTCGAAGAAGGCCGCCACCTCTGGGCCATGGTCTATCTGCTGCACAAACACTTCGGTCGCGATGGCCGCGAAGAAGCCGAGGCGCTTCTCGAGCGTCAATCGGGCGACGAGAACAACCCCCGCATTCTGGGCGCGTTCAACGAGAAAACGCCTGACTGGCTGGCGTTTTTCATGTTCACCTACTTCACCGACCGCGACGGAAAATTCCAGCTCGCGGCCTTGGCCGAAAGCGCGTTCGACCCGCTCGCACGCACCACCAAGTTCATGCTGACGGAAGAAGCGCACCACATGTTTGTGGGTGAGTCTGGCGTGTCCCGCGTGCTGCAACGCACCTGCCAGGTGATGAACGAGCTCAAGACCGACGACGTGAACAAGCTGCGCGCAGCCGGCGTCATCGATCTGCCCACCATTCAGCGTTATTTGAATTTCCACTACAGCGTGACCATTGATCTGTTTGGCGCAGACCAGTCGAGCAACGCCGCCACCTTCTACAGCTCGGGCCTCAAGGGCCGCTACGAAGAAGGCAAGCGTGCGGACGACCACGCGCTGCACGACCAGCAATACAAGGTGCTCGAAGTGGTGGACGGCAAGCTGCAGGAAAAAGATGTGCCGATGCTCAACGCACTCAACGAAGTGCTGCGCGACGACTACATCAAGGACTCCAACGCGGGTGTCGCGCGCTGGAACAAGGTGATGGAAAAGGCCGGCATCGACTTCCGCCTGACCGTTCCACACAAGGCCTTCAACCGCCAGATCGGCGCGCTCGCCGGTGTTCGCATGAGCCCCGATGGCCGCGTCGTGAACGAGCAGGAATGGGATACACGCAAGGACGAATGGCTGGCCACCAATGATGACCGCGCGTTTGTCTCATCGCTCATGCAGCTATGCTTGGAGCCGGGCAAGTTCGCGGGTTGGATTGCGCCGCCGGTCATGGGGATCAATCGTCAGCCTGTTGACTTCGACTACGTGCGATTCAACTGAGTGACCCACGCGCCCGGGTGCCGGGCGCGCGCTATGCAGGAGTGATAAAAATGACAACCACCACTTTGATCGACAACGGCATCCTCAATCAGCACCTGATTGACCCGGAAATCTGCATTCGCTGCAACACCTGCGAAGCAACCTGCCCGGTGGGTGCCATCACGCATGACGACACGAATTACGTCGTTTTGGCGGACAAGTGCAATGGTTGCATGGACTGCATATCACCTTGCCCCACGGGCTCGATCGACAACTGGCGCAAGGTCCCCGTGCAGCAGCCCTACACGATCGAAGCGCAATTTGGCTGGGAAGAATTACCCGCCGAATTGCCAGCCGACGTGCTGGCTGCCGCATCCACTCAATCGGGCGCAGGGTCCGGTGATGTGGAAGATCTGAGCCAGGCGCAAGCAGCCATCGCAGCAGTGGCCGGCATTAGCGCCAACACCAGCAGCGCAGCTGGCGTAGGTGAAGATGTGTTCCGTTCGGCAGCCTACGGTGCGAGCGCGCCACCATGGTCAGCAGCGCACGCGTACACCAATCTGCACGGCCCCAAGAACCCGATGACGGCAACGGTGGTTGGTAATTTGAACTGCACCGAAGCGGGCTTCGAAAACGAGACCCACCACATCGTTCTGGACTTCGGGGCCATGCCTTTCCCAGTGCTCGAAGGCCAATCCATCGGCATCATCCCACCCGGAGTAGATGCCAACGGCAAGCCACATGTAGCGCGCCAATACTCCATTGCCAGCGCCCGCAATGGCGAGCGACCTGGCTACAACAACGCCGCACTCACCGTGAAGCGCGTGCTCGAAGACCACGAAGGCAAAGCCGTGCGCGGTGTCGCCAGCAACTACGTGTGCGATCTGAAGGTGGGGGACAAGGTACAGGTCATTGGCCCGTTCGGCCACTCGTTCCTCATGCCCAATCACCCACGCTCGCACATCCTGATGATCTGCACGGGCACCGGCAGCGCCCCGATGCGCGCGATGACCGAATGGCGACGCCGCCTGCGCAAGAGCGGCAAGTTCGACGGCGGCAAGCTCATGCTGTTCTTCGGCGCGCGCACGCCGCAAGAGCTGCCGTATTTCGGCCCGCTGCAAAGCCTGCCCAAGGATTTCATCGACAACAATTTCGCCTTCTCACGCGTCACCGGCCAACCGAAGCGTTATGTGCAGGACATGATTCGCGAACGCGCCGTCGATCTGATGGAGCTGCTTGGCGACGACAACACGCACATCTACGTCTGTGGTTTGAAGAGCATGGAAGAGGGCGTAGTGCTGGCGCTGCGCGACGTGGTGCAGCAAGCGGGTCAGGACTGGGAAGCCCTCGGCCAGAAGCTCAAGCGCGAGGGAAGATTGCATCTCGAGACATACTGAGAAGGTTTCCTTTTCCAGTCTCGCAAGATATGCAATTCAAAGAATTTTTCGAAGGCCAGCAGATCACACTCGGCCCCACCTTGGTCACCAAGGAGGCAGTACTGTCCTTCGCCACGCAATGGGATCCACAGTGGTTTCATACCGACGAGGAACGGGCGGGAGAGCACCTGTTCGGCGGACTCATCGCCAGCGGCTGGCATACCTGCTGCATGGCGATGCGCCTCGTGGCAGACAACATTCTCAAGGGCTCGGAATCGTTCGCCTCGCCGGGCATCGACAAGCTGCAATGGCTACAGCCCGTGCGCCCCGGAGACGAGCTCACAGTCCACCTTCTGGTGCGCGAAGTACGCCGCTCCGCCTCGCGGCCCGAGTTGGGAATCTTGCGCTGGGATTGGCGTGTGGATAACCAGCATGGGCAAACCGTGCTGACGGCTGATGTGACCAGTATGTTTCGGTTGCCGGTCGACGCTTGAACGTGCTTCGCTCGGACGGCCGCGATATTCAATAGCGCTGAAGCGCTGCCGGTCAAGTCGGCGTCCCTCAGTTTGCGTCTGCTTGCAGACAACCCGATGCGCCCTCATGCATGACGTGAGGGCGCATCTTGTCGTTGTGACTACAGACATCAGCGCTTTGAGCTCGCCTTGGCTCCAGGCTTGACGCGTTCACGCTCCATTATTCAAGAGTCGTGAAACGCGTGTTTCATGAAACCCGACAATGTCCTCTGGATCGCGGGATCGGAAGGCTCTTGTTCATTCTCGCGCTGGTGAAAACACAGGGTAAACACCAGTCGGTGAATTGCAAATTTTCTTTGACACAAAAGTATCAAGAACATATATTTATGAAACAAAAATTTCATGACTTTCAAGTCACGTCCCCACAGAAGGCAATGGAAGGCAATATGCAAGAGCGGATTCTGGAGTTGCAACACGACTTCACCGAAAGCGAGCAACGGCTCGCCGAGGTGGCGCTAGCGCACCTGCCGAATCTTGCTGCCTATTCAGCCACAGAGCTCGCGCAGATGGCCGGTGTGTCCAAGGCCACGGCGGGCCGTTTCTTTCGGCGACTGGGGTATGAGTCTTTCAATGACGCGCGCTCTCAGCAGAGAGATGCAGGTGACAAGGGGTCGCCGTTGTTCGCGTTGGCTGGGGTGTCCACCTCCACAAAAGTAGAGGCAGAAGGTTCCGTCCAGAAGCATCTCGCGGGAGATCTGCAGAACCTGGCCAACACCTTCGAACGCATCAGTCCGGATGACATGAAGGCTGCCATCAAGGCGTTGCAGAAGGGCCGCCGCGTTTTCATCGCCGGCTTTCGCAATGGCCGCGTGGTGGCGCAGTACGCATGGGCGCTGCTCACGCAACTGCGCGACGGCGTGCAGCTGGTTCCAGGTGCAGGTCTCAATCTCGCGGAAGACCTGGCGGATCTGGACAAAAACGATGTGTTGTTGGTGATGGATTTTCGTCGCCGCGTTGCGCTCCTGCGTCCCATGGTGGAGCACGCCAATCAGGTGGGAGCTCAGGTGATTGTGCTGACCGACCCCAGTGCTACTGAACTGCCTGCGCGCGCCGATGTGATTCTGCGCTGCGTGAACAAAGGGGCGGGCATGTTTGATTCCTACATCGCCTCCATGTCTGTCATCAACCATTTATGTACGAGTCTCGGCTTTGCCTTGGGTGCGACGGCGCGCAAGCGTCTTGAGCGCATCGAAGCGCTGCACGAGCATTACGGCGATTTGCATCGCTGACTTTTTTCTTTTTTGTCTATTCAGGAGATACCGTGAGCCATCCCATTCCCAATCTGCGTATGCAAAGCACCATGAACAGTGCGTTTGCGCCTTCGGCCGAATACAGTGCCGCACAGCTTGCGATCCTGGGCGGTGATGCCTATACGCTCGCGGCTTCTGAAATCAAAAAATGGCCTGGCTACCAACCCACGCCACTGGCACCGTTGAATGGGCTCGCACAGCAAGTGCGCTTGGGCTCGATCTACTACAAGGACGAGTCGGGCCGTTTCGGCCTCGGTAGTTTCAAGGCACTGGGCGGAGCCTATGCCGTCAGTCGCCAGTTGATTCGCGAGATCAAGAGCCGCACTGGCGAAACCAAAGTAGGTGTGGAAGATCTGCTGTCGGGGAAGTATCGCGACATCGTCAAGGACATCACCGTGACCTGCGCCACTGACGGAAACCATGGCCGCTCGGTCGCATGGGGAGCACAGCGTTTTGGCTGCCAATGCGTGATCTACGTGCATGCGACCGTGAGCCAGGGCCGCGTGGACGCTATCGCCAGCTATGGCGCGAAGGTGGTGCGTACCAAGGGGAACTATGACGACGCGGTGCGCCAAGCTGCGGAAGACGCCGCACAGCAAGGCCGCTTTGTGGTCTCCGACACGTCGTACGAGGGCTACATGGATGTGCCCAAGGACGTGATGCAAGGTTACGGCGTGATGGCTGACGAAGCGCTGGCGCAGTGGCCCGAAGCCGAACTGCCCACGCACGTTTTCCTGCAGGGCGGGGTGGGCGGTCTGGCCGCAGCGGTGTGCGCGCACCTGTGGGAGCAACTCGGTGCCAAGCGCCCGCGTTTTGTGATCGTGGAGCCGGACAAGGCGGCATGCCTTTTCGAGAGCGCAAAGCAAGGCAAACCAGTTGCCGTGCATGGCGAGCTGGATACCGTGATGGCGGGCCTGGCCTGCGGCGAAGTGTCGCTGCTGGCATGGGAAATTCTCAAACCCGGTGCGCAGGCGTTTCTCACGATCGACGATGAGTCCGCGCTCGAAGCCATGCGTATTCTTGCCGATGGTCGCTTTGGTGATGCGCCGATTGTTGCGGGTGAGTCCGCTGTTGCGGGTCTTGTCGGTGCGCTCGCCGCCGCTGGCGATGCCGAATTGCGCAAGCAACTTGACTTGAATGAGAGCAGCCGCGTGCTGGTGTTCGGCAGCGAAGGCGCGACCGATCCTGAACTCTACCAACGCATCGTTGGCAAGCCTGCCGAGGCGATCAAGGTCGCCGCATGACCACCGCTGTGGCACAACCGAATGTCATCGAGCTGGCAGTACCGCAGATTGATCTGTCGCGCCTGCTCGCACGCATCGCGGCGCTGGGCGAGGTTGGCAAGATCGACGGCGGCGGTGTTTGTCGACTCGCACTCACCGATGCCGATCGGGATGGTCGTGATCTTGTCGTGCGCTGGATGAAGGAGCTGGGGCTCGATGTCAGCATCGACGGCATTGGCAACGTCGTCGGCGTGCGCGCAGGACGCACGACCAATGCGGCGGTGATGACCGGGTCGCATATCGATACCGTGCGCACGGGTGGCCGCTACGACGGCAACCTCGGGGTGCTGGCAGGGCTCGAGGTGATCGCCGCATTGAACGATGCGGGCATCGTTACCGAACGCCCGCTGGCCGTGGCCTTCTTCACCAATGAGGAAGGTGCGCGCTTTGCGCCGGACATGATGGGCTCGCTCGTTTTTCAGGGAGATATGGAACTTGAAGACGCACTGAACACGGTTGGTATCGATGGCACAACGGTGCGGGAG
>CALMCS010000224.1 GCA_937862875.1 uncultured Comamonadaceae bacterium | reverse complement strand
AAGCCACGTCCGCAGGCCGCAGCGGAGCCCGAGACCCCTGCGGCTCCCGCAGAACCTGAATCTGAACCCGAACCCCAGCAGTCACCATCGACCGATGCGGACGGCGCAATGGCCGAGCAAGCCACCGCGCACCACGGCCAGGAAAACGAGGATTCGATCTCCCCAGGCCCACAGCCGGGCAGCTCGGTGAGTGAGCCGGTGCTGCCTGCGCCGCCGCTCGAACCTACCCTCCCCGCTCCCCTTCCACCCGCATCGGCCGCGTCCGCGGCTTTGGCCGCCGCCTCCAGCCCCAGTACGCCCGACGACGATCTGAGCGCGGGCGTGGACATCCGCCCGCCGGGCGCAGCGGCCGGAGCGAAGGCCAGCACCGAGCCGCCGCCGATCAAACTGCCCGATTCGGTCACCCTCAAATATGCGGTGCGGGGCGAGATCAAGAAGCTCGCCTACAACGTCAACGGGCAGATGGCCTGGACCAACAACGGCACGCATTACGAGGCGCGGCAGGAAGTCAGCGCCTTCCTGCTCGGCACCCGCGGCCAGATCAGCACCGGCAACATCACGCCCAATGGATTGGCCCCGACCCGCTTCGGCGACAAGGGCAAGCGCGAATTGGCGGCGCATTTCGACTTTGACAAGCGCTCCGTCACCTTCAGCGCGAACACGCCCAGCATTGCGATCGGCGCGGGCGCGCAGGACCGCGTGAGCGTGATGATCCAACTCGGCGCGATGATCGCCGCCGCGCCCGATCGTTACCCGCCCGGCACGCAAATCTCGTTCACCACCGTCGGCCCGCGCAACGCCGACCGCTGGATATTCACCGTGGGCGAAAAGGAAATTCTGGACCTGCCCGCGGGACCGACGCCCGCCCTGCGCCTGCAAAAACTCCCGCGCCATGAACGCGATGTGCAAGCCGATCTCTGGCTCGGCACGGAAAAACAATATCTTCCCGTGCGCCTGAGGCTGACCCAAACGAACGGCGACTTTGCCGAGCTGATGCTTAAATAACGCTGCAACAATAAGGCGTCATCATTGGATTCGAAAGATTTCGATGGGTGCCATTTTGAGCGGACCTCATCGCCTCCAGAAATGGACAATCGGCCGTCCTATTTTCAGGCGGGCCGAGTTCAATTCAAGAAAAAAAGGGTTCTTGCTGGACAAGCGGGCCAGATGGGCGCAGTATCCAGACATTAATGCGGCTGGCGAGTGAAGAGGATTCGATTCAGCCAAGTGGTTTATTCCCCCAAGGAAACTAACCCCAACAGCACTATTTTTCGAGCGAGCTCCTGTTGAATTTCCGCGTTGCACTTACCCTCTGGGTTGGTCAACGCGGTTTCTTTTTGGGGAGCACAGAAAATCACCGCGCCAATAAAAATACCCATGTCCTTCCCCAATCAAAAGGGTGAAACATGGGCTTTGCGGTGAATCTATCAATATCGCAGAAATTCCATTGATAAATATTTAAAAATTGTTTTTTTATCAATTTCCTCAAAATCACGGTTGACTTGCTCAATCCGTGGAATACTGGACCGCAGATGTGCTCCAAACAGCCGATTCCGGTGCGCGACGATGCCAAGGGTTTCCCTACATCGCCAAGCTCTTGAAAACTGGAATCTGGCCGCCATCTATTCCAGCAGTGAAAGGAGGAACTTGACCATGCACATGCTCTACGACTCAGAATCTTTTGTTGTCGTCCACATGCAGCCCGACGCCGATCTCAGCGAAGGAGCCAAGTCGAAAGCTGCCGAGCCCCCGGTTCCTCAACTGCCGCGCCACGGCTTTGAGATCGTGGACAAACGTTCCGGCAAAGAGGTGTATCTCGATGGCTCCTGGGCAGAAATGTTCCAGCAGCAAATTCTGGAGTGGCAACGCAATACGCCAACCCAGGAAGAAGTCGAAGACACGCTCGATGGATATGTAGGTCTGGCACAGAACCCGGTTCTGGTTCACTGAACCAAAGCCAAATCAGCCCCAACACCGCGCCCCACGTTGACCCGTGGCTGGCGCGGTTTCTTTTTGTGGGACCGCCGCATTTTCAGAGTCTCTAGCGCTGCCGCCGCGCGGCCATCTCTTCGCCCATGACTTGCTGCTCGCTCACGCCCACGACTTGGCGTGCCGCCGGATAGGCGACCTCATCTTCGAGGGCCAGATGCTGCTCGTAGCGCTCTCGGAAAACCAGCAGGGCGTGCTCCTGCTCCGGAGACAACGCGGGGCTGCTGCCGTCGATCAGCGCCTGCAGTGACACGCGCACCTGCGTGTTCCACAGCACATCCATCTCGCGATGATCCTGCTCCAGTCGCTGCACCAAGGCGAGCAACGGCGCATCTTCGGCCAGCCGTTCTCGCAGCGCGGGAAAGATGTGGAGCTCTTCATCCTGGTGATGCAGCGGTGCCGCGATATCGAAATACCGCTGCACATCGCGTGCGGCCTGACGCGCGGAGTCGTCGCAGCCGTGGGTCTGCAGATGCGTTTGCAGCTTCCCCATCAATTCCAACGTGCGCCGCACCCGGTCGTGGCAGGCATCGAGCATCTCGAAAGGCTGCTCGAAGCCAACGCCGGGCGAACGCAAACCCGGCACGGAGCCGGGTTGGGTGACTTCAATGTGACCTATGCGCATGTTCGCCATGCCCATCGTCAGCGAGTGGAAGCGGGAACATCACGCCCCCGCTCCGCACCGCACTGCACCTCGCAGACAACGCAGCTGCTTAACCGCAACTGCCCAACGCGCCGCATTGCGTGCAGTAGTCGCAACCATCCTTGCGAATGACCGCGTGTGCACCGCACTCGTGGCACTTCTTGCCCACCATGGCAGGTGGATTGCCACTCATGATTTCCGTGTTGGCGGTCAGCGTCGGCTCTTCGAGCGGCAGCAACTGCTGCTGTGGAGCGGCGCGCAGCGCCAGAATGTTCTGCACCGCGTAGGCGATGGCAGCCACTTCGGAGTCGTGCCACATCGGAACGCGTGTGCCGTCGTCCTTGGTGTGGAAGCCCAGACGCACCGGTCCGCGATCCCATGCCACCTTGCGCATGTCGCTCAGGGCGCGCTCGAGGAAACCACCGCGTGCGGCCAGCGACAGCAAGCGCATGCTGGACGTGATCCACTGCTGCGATTCACCGCTTTGGCCCACAGGCATGAAGAACTCGATGGCACGGTCCACGGTACCGCCATGGCCGTCCGGCACAGGCAGGAACGAGACGATCAGGTACAGCGCCTTGTGGCCTTCCTGCGTCCAGTACTCGAGCTTTTCGGCCACGGCCGAGAGCACGCCCTTGGGACGGCTTTCGATCATGGTGCGCATCGGGTCGACGGCAGGTGCAGACACGGCCAGCACCGGCGCAGCGGCTTCGGCGGCCTTGGGCTGCGGTGTCACTTCGAGCACGGCGCCCAGAATGCTGTTCGGGCGGTACGTGGCCAGACCCTTCAGTCCCGAATGCCAGGCCTGCAGATACAGGTTCTTGAAATCGGCGTACGGGTAGTCTTCCGGCACGTTGACGGTCTTGGAAATGGCGGTGTCCACGTAGGGCTGCACCGCTTCCATCATCGCCACGTGATCACCGGCGGCCATGTCCATGGCGCTCACGAAGTACTCGGGCAGCGCATCGGCATTGCCGCCGAGCGTCTTGAACAGACGCCATGCGTAGTCTTCGACGATGTATTCGCTCTTGCTGCCATCGGCCTCGCGCTTGCGGCGCGTGTAGCTCCACGAGAATGGCGGCTCGATACCGTTCGATGCGTTGTCCGCAAAGGCCAGGCTCACCGTGCCGGTAGGCGCGATCGACAGCAGGTGGCTGTTGCGAATGCCGTGCTTGCGAATCGCTTGCTTGAGTTCCTTCGGCAGGCGGCTGGCAAAGGTGCCGGTGGCAAGGTAGCCATCCGCGTTGAACTTGGGGAACACGCCCTTTTCCTTGGCCAGCTCGACCGATGCGGCATACGCGGCATCGCGCATGTGCTCGGCGATCTTCACGGCCATGTCGCGGCCTTCTTCGCGGTCGTAGCGCAGCTTGAGCATCGCCAGCGTGTTGCCCATGCCGGTAAAGCCCACGCCGATACGGCGCTTGGCGGCCGATTCGGCACGTTGCTGCTCGAGCGGCCAGAACGTCAGGTCGAGCACGTTGTCGAGCGCGCGCACTTGCAGCGCCACCGAGGCTTCAAACGCCTCGAAATCGAATTTCGCCGCGCCGTGAATGCCGAACGGGTTGCGCACAAAGCGCGTCAGGATGATCGGGCCCAGATCGCAGCAGCCATACGGCGGCAGCGGCTGCTCGCCGCAGGGGTTGGTGGCCTGGATCTTTTCTGCGTAGTGCAGGTTGTTGTCGGTGTTGATCTGGTCGAGGAACAGAATGCCCGGCTCGGCGAAGTCGTAGGCCGACTTCATGATCGTGTCCCACAGCTCGCGAGCGCGCATGGTGCGGTAGACCCACTGGCCGTCCGCGCGCTGGCGTGCGCCTTCCTTCTGCAGATCCACGCCCGGCGTGGCTTCGTGCACCAGTTCCCACTCGCCATCGGCTTCGACGGCCTTCATGAAGTGGTCAGGCACGCCCACGGACACGTTGAAATTGTTCCAACGGCCTGGAGTGCGCTTGGCGGTGATGAAGTCCATCACATCAGGGTGATCGATGCGCAGCACGCCCATCTGAGCGCCGCGGCGTGCGCCGGCGCTTTCAACGGTCGAGCACGACTGGTCGAACACATTGATGTAGCTGCAAGGGCCCGAGGCCATCGAGGCCGTGCCCTTGACGAGGGCACCGCGCGGACGGATGCGCGAGAAGTCGTAGCCCACGCCACCACCACGGCGCATGGTCTCGGCGGCTTCGCGCAGTGCTTCGTAGATGCCGGGAAAGCCCGCGTCATCCACGCCTTGAATACAGTCGCCCACCGGCTGCACGAAGCAGTTGATCAGGGTGGCTTGAATGTCGGTACCGGCTGCACTCATGATGCGGCCGGCGCCGATGGCGCCGAGGCGCAGGTTGTCGAGGAAGCGCGCTTCCATCGGCTCGCGAAGATCTTCGCGCTCTACCGATGCCAGTGCGCGGGCCACGCGGCGATACAGCTCTTCTACATCTTTCTCGTCGTTCTTGAAGTATTTTTCGCGCAGGACGTCGAGACTGATGGGTTGCATAGGCAACGTGGGAGCCAGATCAGCGGATTCGCGTTTCATGGATGGGAGTACTCCGAAAGTAAGGGAAAAGACAGAAATCAGAAATGCTGGCGCTCCGGGTCGTGAAGATGTCCGGGAGCGAATGGCGAAATTAGACCGCCTTTCTACACCTTTCACCAGAAAAAAGTCTGAACCTCAGTCAGGACTCAGGTCACTCAGCTTCCAAGTCAATAGCACTCAAGGGGCACGCTATCTCGACTTTTTGGCAAATAGGGGAAAGCGCTGTTTGATTTTTATGACATTGGTTGACAGGGCGCGCAAATCTCCCGCCCATGTCGCCAGCGACCTCGATTCGGGATAGTATTCAAGAATGATTCGCATTGGTAACTTCAAAATCCGGAGCACGGGCCTGCCTGTAATGCTCGTATCGGCCCTGTTTCTGGCGGGCTGCGCCGTCTCTGGAAATCCGAACAACCCGGTCCACCCACCCGTGCCCGAGTTACATCTGGCCGCCGCCTCGCCCTCGATGGCCGAATGGCATGCACAGCTCGCGAAGTGGACATCGGCCGACGTCATCCTGCTCGGCGAGCAGCACGACGCCGCAGAACACCAATACTGGGAAGCCGACACGGTGCGCGAGCTGGCGGCCCGGAAGCGCCTGGCCGCCGTGGTGCTGGAAATGGCCGATGCCGGCACGCAGACCACCGGCCTTGCGCCCTCGGCGACCGAGGCGCAGGTCCAGGAAGCCCTGCGCTGGAACGACAAGGGCTGGCCATGGAAGGCCTACGGCCCGGCGGTGATGGCGGCCGTGCAGGCCGGAATTCCGGTTCTGGGCGGCAATCTGCCACGCTCGCACATGGGCGATGCGATGAAAAATTCGAAGCTTGACCAACAATTGAGCGCAAAAGCCATGCAAATGCAGCTGGATGCCATCAAAGTCGGCCATTGCGACCTGCTTCCCGAGTCCCAACTGCTGCCCATGGCGCGCATTCAGCTCGCCAAGGACCAGAGCATGGCCCGCACCATCGAGGCGGCGTTGAAGCCCGGCCAGACCGTGCTGCTCCTCGCCGGTCACGGCCATGTGCGCCGCCAGCTGGGTGTGGGCAATTGGCTCCCGGCGCACCGGCAACTGCGTTTGGCGATCGCGCAGACCGGGAAGGTCAACCCGGCCATCCAGGGCGAAGCCGATGCTTTCGTCGTCACACCGCCCGTGGCCTACAAGGACCACTGCGCCGATCTGCGCAAACAGTGGAAGCGCTGACGGACCGACCCCTACGATTGCGTTGATCAATCGATCCATCCCAGCAACTATCTATCGATCAACGACACTGCTGCGCACGTTTGTACCGGCGTGCTGCGACAATCGGGGCCATATGACTGAATCTTTCATCCTGACTCTCTCCTGCCCGGACCGTCTGGGGCTGGTGCATGCGGTCTCCGGCTTCCTGCTGGAACGCGATGCCAACATTGAAGAAGCTGCGCAATACAACGACAAAGCCACTGGCCTGTTCTTCATGCGCGTGCAATTTGCCAGCGGTAAGAACAATTTGGAGACTTTAAAATCCGACTTGGAGACTTTTGCGGGCACCTACGACATGCGTTGGAGTCTGCACGCCACCAGCACGCCGATGAAGACCGTGCTCATGGTGAGCAAGGAAGGCCATTGCCTGAACGACCTGCTGTTCCGCTGGAAGTCGGGCCTCCTGCCGATCGACATCCGCGCCATCGTCAGCAACCACCGCGAGTTCTATCAACTGGCGGCCAGCTACAACATTCCTTT
>CALMCS010000223.1 GCA_937862875.1 uncultured Comamonadaceae bacterium | reverse complement strand
GCGAAATCGCCATCAAGGGCCCGCAGGTCATGGCCGGCTACTGGCAGCGCCCCGACGAAACCGCCAAGGTCATGACCGAGGACGGCTACTTCAAGACCGGCGACATCGGCATCATCGATGACAACGGCTTCTTCAAGATCGTCGACCGCAAGAAGGACATGGTGCTGGTCAGCGGCTTCAACGTCTACCCGAACGAGGTCGAAGACGTCGTGGCGATGCTGCCCGGCGTGCTCGAATGCGCGGTCGTTGGCGTGCCCGACGAAAAGACGGGCGAAGCCGTGAAGCTGGTGATCGTGAAGAAGGACCCGAGCCTCACCGAAGCGCAGGTCAAGGAGTTCTGCCACAACAACCTCACCGGCTACAAGCGCCCACGCGTGATCGAGTTCCGCGAAACCCTGCCCAAGACGCCGGTCGGCAAGATCCTGCGACGCGAACTGCGCGACAAGAAATAATCGGCCACGCGGCCTGATGAAAACGCCGCTCGCTGCGGCGTTTTTTCTTGGGGTTCAGAGTCTCGTTCAGGAAGTGGTGGGTGAACATGGCAACACGCCAACAGAAAAATCAGATGCTCGGATTCTGGGGCGAGCGGTTTCCGGGGTATGCACCCTTCGACGCCCAGTTTCTGCTGATCCGAAACGGTCCCCTGGTGTCGGGTGTTTGCTTGAACAGTCTGCGTGAGCCGCAGAAGTACCGGCCAATCTACTTCGTCGCCAACATGCTGGAATTGCCGGATTGTATTCCGCTGATGTACGGTTATGAGCCCGTCACGCGCTTCACTCCCTTGGAGCTCAAGTACCTCGATTCGGATATTTCCGTGGCCGCAGAGCTGATGTTTTCCAACGCCCCGTTCTTGCGCATGCCCGGCAGTCATGGTGGCTATTTGCAGCAGATGGAATCGTGTTTGCTGCAGGAAACGAAGGGTTTCAGAAAAGACTTCGAGGCGCCGAGTGTGTTGACTGATCTGATCGGCGTTGCAGCCTATTGTGGTGACACGGAGTTTGCGCAGGAACTGCTAGTCGAAGCGACGAGTGTGCTGACGCAACTGCTCGACAACGGAACGCTCGAAATGCCATTGGACGCATGGGTGGCGCGGACCCGCACCGCCATGGAGCGCAGTGAAAAGGCCGTGCAAACCCATTGCGCTGCGATCGGCCTGCCACCGCTGCCGAATCAAGGCTTGAGCTATTCGCGTGACGCTGCACGTACATGGAGAATCCTGGCGTTGCTGCGGCCCTAGTGCGGCTGCGCGTTATCACTCGCCGATAATTCCCGGTTTGCCGTAGCCAAAGAGGTTTGTTTTGACCATCGCCATTCTCAGTGCCCTGCCGCAGGAACAGGGCAGTCTTGTTGCCGCATTGCAGCAGCCCGAAAAAATCACCAGCGCGGGCCGCACGTTCTGGCGTGGTCAACTGCATGGACACGATGTGGTGATCGCACTCTCGGGCATCGGCAAGGTCGCTGCGGCCACGACCACCACGGTGCTGGCCGAGCGCTTTGGCGTCACGCAGATCGTGTTCACCGGCGTGGCAGGCGGCCTCGGCGGCGGAGTGAACGTGGGCGATGTGGTCGTCGCGCAGGACTATCTGCAGCACGACATGGACGCCTCGCCGATTTTCGAGCGCTGGCATGTCCCCGGTTATCCACAGGTCCGCATGGCGTGCGACGCGAGCCTGACCGAAAAGTTGTGGACCGCCACCCGCGAAACGGTCGCCCGCGACAGCCATGAAATCGACTGGACAGCGCTCGGCATGGCAGCGAACCATGCGCCCCAGGTCCACACCGGCCTGATCGTCAGCGGTGACCGCTTCGTGTGCACGGCCCAGGAGTGCAACGCACTGCGCAACGCCCTCGAAGCAGCCCAGCACCAGGTGCTGGCCGTGGAAATGGAAGGCGCAGCAGTCGCCCAAGTCTGCACAGACTACGGCATCGCATTCGCCGCAGTCCGCACCATCTCAGACCGCGCCGACGACAGCGCGCATCTGGATTTCATGCAATTCGTGGAAAAAGTAGCCAGCAAATACGCAGACCACATAGTCCACGCATTCCTGAAAGCGTTGCCACACGACTAACGACCAACGGCCAACGGCCAAAACCCCCGCGCGGCC
>CALMCS010000222.1 GCA_937862875.1 uncultured Comamonadaceae bacterium | reverse complement strand
GCCACGGGCGGTCGTCGCTTCAATGCCGTTCTCGCCACTTCGTCCATCAACGACGCTATCGAATATCACGCGCTGTTCAAGACAATGCAAGCAGAGAAGCAGGCCGCAGATCCTGAATTCACTCCGCTGAACCTCGCCTGCGTTTTCTCCCCTCCTGCGGAGGGCGACCAAGACGTCAAGCAGATCCAAGAAGACCTGCCGCAAGAACAAGCCGACAACGAAGAAGACCCCGAGGGCAAGAAAGCCGCGCTCAAGGCCATCCTCGCCGACTACAACGCCCGCTACGGCACCAACCACCGCTTGAGCGATTTCGACCTCTACTACCAGGATGTGCAAAAGCGCATCAAAGACCAGCAGTGGCCCAATGCCGACTACCCGGCGGCGCAAAAGATCGACATCACCATCGTCGTGGACATGCTGCTCACCGGCTTTGACTCCAAGTTTTTGAACACGCTCTATGTGGACAAGAACCTCAAGTACCACGGATTGATCCAGGCCTTTTCACGCACCAACCGCGTGCTCAATGGCACCAAGCCCTACGGCCATATTCTTGATTTCCGCCAGCAGCAAGACTCCGTCGATGCCGCCATCGCTCTCTTCTCGGGCGAGAAAACCGGCGAACAAGCGCGCGAAATCTGGCTGGTTGAAAAGGCTCCCGTGGTCATCCAGAAGCTGGAAACCGCCGTGCAAAAGCTGGACGATTTCATGAAATCCCAAGGTCTCGCCTGCACGCCATCCGAGGTCGCCAACTTGAAGGGCGATGCAGCCCGCGCCGCCTTCATCACGTACTTCAAGGAAGTGCAGCGCCTCAAAACCCAGCTCGACCAATACACCGACCTCACGCAAGACAACGAGGCCGCCATTGAGCAATTGCTGCCCAATGAAAACCTGCGCGGTTTCAAAGGCCAGTATCTGGAAACCGCCAAACAGCTGAAAGAACATCAAGCCAGTCCCGGCGGCAAGGTCAACACCAATCCAGGCCCTGCAGATCAACTCGACTTCGAGTTCGTCCTCTTCGCCTCTTCCGTCATTGACTACGACTACATCATGGGCCTCATCGCCAAGTTCTCGGCGGGAGAAATAGGCAAAGGCCCCGGCAAGTCCACGATGACTCGCGAAGAACTCATC
>CALMCS010000221.1 GCA_937862875.1 uncultured Comamonadaceae bacterium | reverse complement strand
GGCATCGCAACAACGCATGGCGCCCTATATCGTCATCTCAAAACGAAGACTGCAAAACAAAGAGCAGTCGATCCGTTCGTCACAGGGCTCACTCAAGCACTCTCAAGAATCCCTAAAAAACAAAAAAAAAGGCGGGTTCCGTTAGAGCTAACCAACGGAACCCGCCTTTTTGTTCAAGCAGTTAGTGCTTAGGCGGCAGCCTTGGCACCTTGCTTGATCAGACGTTCAACGGTAGGCGAGGCTTGTGCGCCAACGCTCTTCCAGTAGGTCAGGCGATCTTGAGCGATACGCAGACCTTCTTCACCATCCTTGGCGGACGGATTGTAGAAACCCAGACGCTCGATGAAACGACCATCGCGGCGAACGCGCTTGTCAGCCACAACGATGCTGAAGAAAGGACGGTGCTTGGAACCGCCGCGTGCAAGTCGGATAACGACCATAATGAATCCTTCGGGTGGACAGCAGTCAACATGACTGCCAAAGTTTTTTTGCTGCGTTTGAGACACGCGACATAGCCACCCGGCCAGCGACACGCTGCAAAGACCGCAATTATAGCCAATTCTTGGAAAATGATGCTCACTATTCGTGCAAGCCGGGAAGAAGACCTTCCGGCCATCACCGCCATCTACCGCCATCACGTCCTGAATGGCACCGGAACCTTCGAGATTGACCCACCCACCGAAGCCGATATGCGGCTGCGTCGAGCCGACGTGCTGGGCAAGGGATTGCCGTATCTGGTGGCCGAACGCCAGGGTGAAGGAGACGAAGACGGTGAGGGATCAGGAGAAATTCTGGGCTACGCCTACTGCAACTGGTTCAAGCCCCGCCCGGCCTATCGCTTCTCCGCCGAAGACTCCATCTACATCTCCGACGCCGCGCGGGGTCAAGGCCTCGGCCGCCAACTGCTGGACGCACTCTGCGTCGCGGCAGAGCAAGCCGGCGTGCGCCGCCTGCTGGCGGTGATTGGCGACTCCGCCAATGCGGGCTCGATCGGCGTACACCGCGCCGCAGGCTTCTCCGATGTGGGCATCATGCGCTCCACCGGATGGAAATTTGGGAAATGGCTGGACATCGTGCTCATGGACAAGCCGATCGGGGCGGGCGACACCACCTCCCCCGAGTGATCCTTTCCGGATCTTCATTGATTCATTGATTCATTGATTCATTCCCTCGACACCTTGGACCTACATCGCCTGATCTCATGAAAAACAAGACCGTTGCCGCTTGGCTCGCATTTCTCGGCGGCCCGCTCGGCCTGCATCGCTTCTATCTGTACGGACTGTTCGACATGCTGGGGTGGCTGCTCCCCATCCCCACGGCGCTCGGCGTCTACGGCATTCAGCGCGTGCTCGAGTTCGGCCAGGACGACCAGTTCAGCTGGTTTCTGATCCCGCTGCTGGGCTTCACCATTGCAGGCTGCGCCCTGCGCGCCATCCTCTATGGACTGATGACACCCGAAAAATGGAATGCCCGCTTCAACCCCAAGGCTCCGCTGACAGCCCCTGCTGGAGAAACCCGCTGGGCCACGATTTTCGCGATTGCTCTGGCGTTGCTGATTGGCACAACGGTGCTCATGGCCAGCCTCGCGTTCAGCTTTCAGCGCTATTTCGAATACCAGATTGAGGAAGCGCGGAAGATTTCGCAGTAAGGCTATCGAGCAATAGATACGCGACCTCTGAAGTAAAAAAAAAGCGCCGGGCTGATTCATCATCAGCACCGGCGCTTTTTCGTATTCTTGCAGTGATCAGAAGATCTGCAGGCTGATCCAGTAAGCAATCGCGGCCACGAAGGCGCTGGCGGGAATGGTCAGAATCCAGGCCCAGACGATGTTGCCGGCCACGCCCCAACGGACGGCGCTGGCACGTTGCGTGGAACCAACACCGACGATCGCACCGGTGATGGTGTGGGTCGTGGAAACCGGAACGCCCATGGCGGTGGCGATGAACAGGGTCAGCGCGCCACCGGTTTCGGCACAGAAGCCGCCCACGGGCTTGAGCTTGGTGATCTTCTGACCCATCGTCTTCACGATGCGCCAGC
>CALMCS010000220.1 GCA_937862875.1 uncultured Comamonadaceae bacterium | reverse complement strand
GCGGCCAGCGCAAATCCCCATGGGCCCAGACAGAGTGCGGCGGACAACAGGCCGCGTGCCAACCAACGTTCAACGCAGGCGCTGGACGAGAGACGTCCATGGCCTTGGAGTCCGGTGGACATCAACGGCACCCGCCTGATCGCGATCAGCGCGCAGGCGCCTCAAACGTGGCATTGCGCAGAAAGCCTGCGGGCATCTGCAACGCCGAGGTGCTGCCATATTGCTTGTGCGCGGCCAGCAGTTCATCGAGACGCGGGTCGCGAATCATCATGGGTTGGCCATTGCTGGCTTGCAGCGGCAGATTGACCGCCACCGCACCGGCGACCGGGCCCGCAGCCAGCTGCATGCCGGGCTGTGTCGCAGGGCTCATGAGACCGGTGTAGGCGTTCCAGCCGATGGTCGCCACGGCGGCGAGAGAGGCGAAGCCAGCGACCATCTTCCAGCGGAAGACGTCGTTGTTGGCCGCTTCTGGTTCGCGTGCCACGGGAGCAACGGTTGCTGCCGCGGCTGCTACAGGCTGGGCATGGGTCTGCACGATCTGTTCGATCTGCACCACCTGCACCACTTCGCCATGCACCAGCGGTGCCGCGCCCGCTTCGTGCGCCAATTGCTCTCGCAATCGCGACACCAGATCGCAACTCAAAGGCCGCGCACGCTCGGAGGAGCGCAGCAGGTCGCCGATGAGGTGAATTTCATGCCACGCGGCACGTCCTTCATCGCAATCAGCAAACGCTACGACCTGCGCGCATTCCGCGCCCACCAGCTCGCCATCGGCCAGTGCCGATAACTGCTCACGCATCACTACATCGCCATTCATGGTCTCACCTGCCATACCTGCATCGTTAATTAAATTCAGCCCTACCAACGTTTGCCGGTCTGTTTGTCCAGCAACGGGCGTACCCGTGTGGAAATCGCCTCGCGGGCCCGGAAAATCCGGGAGCGCACCGTGCCAATCGGGCAATCCATGGCTTCGGCGATTTCTTCGTAACTCAGACCCTCGATCTCCCGCAACGTGACTGCCTGACGCAAATCCTCGGGCAATGCCTCCATCGCTGCGTTCACCGCAGCGGCGATTTCCTGAGCGGCCAAGATGGTTTCAGGGGTCTCATCGGTTGTTAGTTCAAAAGGATTGCCAGAAGTTTCATCTTCATCATCATTTGCCCTCAAAGCAGTTTCCGTGATGATCGGATTGCGCTTGAGATCGACCAATGCTTTCTTGGCAGTATTCACCGCAATCCGGTACAGCCACGTGTAGAACTGGGCGTCGCCGCGGAACTGGTGCAGCGCGCGATAGGCGCGGATGAAGGTTTCCTGGGCAATGTCGGGAATCAAATCTGTGTCACGCACCATGCGACCGATCAGCCGCTCAATCCGGCGCTGATACTTGATCACCAACAACTCAAACGCGCGCTGATCGCCCGCAAGCGTGCGCTCGACCAGCTGCAGATCGCTGTTGGGGGCCGGAGCCGGCGCGTCGTTGGAAGATGTCATTATTAATTTGCTATCGCAGAGGCAGAGGCCGAGCCGAAATTCTGGCGTCGTTTGTTATCAATGGACGGAACCACCGGACAGGGGCACATCGGAGGGCGCGTGAAAATAGACCGCGCGCCGCAATGCGTCCCAATGCCGTGGTGCCGCCTCACGCACCAGCCAAAGCCAGACGCCCTTGGACGATTCACCGATCCGCACCTCCACCAGCACCATGGACTGGAGATCCAGATGGATCCGAGGTGCGCTCACGATGTGTGGCTTTTTCGAGGAGACCTGCAGTTCCCAGCGCGAACCATCCCAGGCCAATTGCCCCACGGGAGATGTCCACCACCAGTACGCTGCAGCGGCGCTTGCCAGCGACCACAGCGCCAACCCCAGGCTCAGCTTCATCAGCCTCGTCGCCGCATCGGATGATGCGCCATTCGAGGCCCAGAGCAGCAGCACCATCAGCCCGAAAGCCGAAAAAGCTGCCAGCACGGCACCCAGCGAGGCCGAGCGCCGCAAAAGAAAATGTACGGCCGGAGCGTGCAACTGATGACGGGATGACTGCGCGGCACTCATACGTCAAACGCGAAAAAATCTCGCGAGGCGCTGCAACCGGCCGCCAGAAACGACCGAAGGTGAACGTGCAACTCGTACGCGATCACCTGTCGGACTCGTCAGATACGCTTGAAGACCAAGCTACCGTTCGTACCGCCAAAGCCGAAGTTGTTCTTCACGGCAATATCCAACTTCATGTCTCGTGCGACGTTGGCGCAGTAGTCGAGATCACATTCAGGATCTTGCGAGAAGATATTGATCGTTGGCGGAATCTTCTGCTGATGCAAGGCGAGCACGGTGAACACGCTCTCGATACCGCCCGCGCCACCCAACAGGTGACCGGTCATGGATTTCGTCGAGCTGACCACAAACTTCTTGGCGTGATCGCCAAAAGCCGCCTTGATGGCATTGGTTTCGTTCAAATCGCCCAATGGAGTCGAGGTGCCATGCGCGTTCAGGTAGTCCACCTGATCGGCATTCACGCCCGCATTGCGCAATGCGTTCAGCATTGCACGGCGCGGACCGTCCATATTGGGTGCGGTCATATGACCAGCGTCGGCGCTCATTCCGAATCCGGAGAGCTCCGCATAAATCTTGGCGCCACGCGCCTTGGCGTGTTCGTACTCTTCGAGCACCATCACGCCAGCACCTTCACCCAGAACAAAACCATCACGGTCCTTGTCCCAGGGGCGGGATGCGGTCTTGGGGTCATCGTTGCGGGTGGACAGTGCGCGCATGGCTGCGAAGCCACCCACGCCCAGCGGAGACACAGTCGACTCCGTACCACCAGCGACCACAATATCGGCATCGCCATATTCGATCATGCGCCCTGCTTCGCCGATGCAATGTAAGCCTGTTGTGCAAGCCGTCACGATCGACAGATTGGGTCCTTTGAACCCAAAACGCATGGACACATGGCCTGCCACCATGTTGATGATGGAGGCAGGAACAAAGAACGGCGTAATGCGGCGTGGGCCGCGCGCCGCCAGTTCAGTGTTGGTATTTTCGATCAGCGGCAGGCCGCCAATGCCGGAGCCAATCACACACGCAATGCGTGTGGACAGGTCATCCGACAAGGCTTCACCGGTAGGCAAACCTGCGTCTTGCACAGCTTGCTCCGCAGCCGCAATGCCGAAGTGGATAAATGTGTCCATGGAGCGCGCATCTTTGGCGCTCATGTACTTTTCCACATCGAAACCTTTGACCTCACCTGCAATTCTGCAGGAGTAGTTCGACGCATCGAACTTCGTGATGAGATCAATGCCGGATTGACCGGCCAAGAGGTTGGTCCAAGCCTCACTCACTGTATTACCTACAGGAGATATGCAGCCCAGACCGGTCACGACAACGCGACGACGGCTCATGCGTTAAAACTTTCTACTGATCTTCAAAAAACCTGATCAGGCCTTTTGATGGGTGTTGGCGTAGTCGATGGCGTTTTGCACCGTCGTGATCTTCTCTGCGTCT
>CALMCS010000219.1 GCA_937862875.1 uncultured Comamonadaceae bacterium | reverse complement strand
TGGTAGACGAATCGGCTGAGTGTTGTTATACTGAATGGCATTTATGCCATTCAGCACTGAAAATGAACTTGGCGAAAAAAATCCGCCGAAGCGGTTTTTTGTATCAATGCTATTGGTGGCGATGCACCGTCAAGTCATGCATATTGCAGCCCTTGCTTGCCAGGCGTCGCCACGCGCAGCTTTCTAGGCCCCGTGGGGATGATGGATTTTTCGCGCGAGCCGACAACGACAAGAGTGCCTGCTTTGAAGGACTGGTCGAGGCTTTTCATGCAGCGTTCGAGGCCTGCCCTTTGGGCGCTGCGCAGAGCGGCAGCGTCTTTAGCCCGAGATTTTTTGATATCCATAGAATGTTTCTCCTAAGCCCTGAAGCTCAAAAAAGCGACCCCTCAGAATCGTCCGGTTCAGCCGTTTGAAGATTCGCTGATACATTTTGTGCAGGCCGTCCGTCGCTGCCACGTAGTAGTACTGGGCTGTGCTACTGCATTGCTCAGAATGCAAGGCTACCACCTCACCCAATGTTTCCGCGAATTGGAAAATTTGATGGGAATGGTCGAGTTCCCATTTTTCCGGCCGAAAAAGCGCGTCGTCTTCAGAGTCTGCCCGGCAAAATTTGATCAGTCTTGATGCGCGACAGGGCTGATGCCCGTTGGCCCAAACATTTGCGGTTTCTCTGAGCAAATCGGCATCCTCGCCCGCCGCGGTGAGCGGGGACTGGAAAAACATCAGGTACTGGTGCACGCCGAATTGGAATGGAATGGCTTCGCCGTTCGCCGGATCCTTGTACACCTTCCCAATCCACAGTGCATCTCCGATACGGCAATGACGAAACAGCGCCGCCTTGGTCTTTGAATCTATCCACAGCATGATCACCTTGCTTCTGATATCCAGTGGAATCTATTCAGAAGAAGGGCGGCGATCCTTGATGTAGCGAGGCCATCACGTGCAGTGTGGTTGGGTGCAACGCAACGCTTTCGCCTGGTTCAAACCAAGCGAAATCAAACGGCGCTCGCGGCGTCCATGTCTTTGACTGCTGACTGCAGCGCTTGCAGAAGTTCGTTCACCAAGGGGTTGTTCGGCGTGGTCCGCCAGATCGCCAGCAATTCGGATTGCGGTTGCTTGCCCTTGAGGGGCTTGAACACAAGGCGCGGCATGCCCACGCGTTGCAGCGCCGCGGGCACGATCGCCACGCCCTGGCCGAGCGAGACCAGTGAGATGACCGACAGCCAGTGGCGCACTTCGTGGCGGATTTCCGGCGCGAACCCGTGCTTCTCGCACATTTGGTAGATGCGCTGGTGATAGACCGGCGAGACCTGGGCTGAAAACAGGATCAGGCGCTCGTCCTGCAGCTCGGTCAGGTCGATGGCGTCGCGCGTGGCGAGGGCGTGGCCTTCGGGGATGCAGACCATGAAGGGCTCTTCCATCAGCATCTGGCTGCTGATGCCTTCGGGCGGGGTGATGGAGTGCACGAGGCCCAGATCGAGGCGCGCGTGCTGCAGCTCCTGCAACTGCTCGCCGCTGTTGAGCTCCTGCATGTCGACACGCACGAGCGGGTGCTTTTCCTGAAACGTCGCCAGCGCCTGCGGCACGCCTCGGTAGAGGCTCGAGCCCACGAAGCCGACGCGCAATTGCCCGCTGATACCGCGCGCCACGTCGCGGGTTTCTTGTGCGGCCTGGCTGGCGAGGGCCAGCACCTGGCGTGCGCGCGGCAGCAAATGTTCGCCTGCGGCGGTGAGACGTACTTCCTTGCTGTTGCGCTCGAACAGCTGCGCCTGCACCAGTTCTTCCAATTGCTTGATCGCCACGCTCAGCGGCGGTTGCGAGATCGACAGGCGCAGCGCCGCGCGTCCGAAATGCAGTTCTTCTGAGAGCGCAACGAAGTAACGGAGAAGGCGAAGTTCCAGCATGTGCAGGCCAATCTTGAAGGTAGACGGTGCCTATGATAATTCGCAAAAAGTATTAAACAAGTTTTTTAAAATATTTGACGCGAATCATTGGCGGATGTGAAATAGCTTCCATAGATCGACGACTTGCGCGTTGTGGATGGGATGACAAGTGAAAAGTGGTTTGACTGCGCAGGTCGAATTCAAGGAGACCCCAATGTCCGCTATTGAAAAGCCTGCACTCGCAGCCATTGCTACCCTGCCTTCATCCGCCAAGGCGCATCCAGTGCCAGACCGGCACGGCGCGAACTTCTACGACACCGATCCCGAGCTCAAGGCGCTGCTCAAGCTCTATCTGCCCGAGCCGCTGTTCACTCACCTGCAACCGTATTTCCAACGCATGGGCGAGTTGGCCGGTGGCCGGCTCGACGAATTGGCGCTGATTGCCGACAAGAACCCGCCCGAGCTGGAAGTGCGCACCCGTTCCGGCGAAGACCGCCAGCGCATCATCAAGCACCCGGCCTATGAAGAAATGGAGCGCGTGGCCTACGGCGAGTTTGGCCTGCAGGCCATCTCGCACCGCGACGACATGTTGGGGTGGAAGGGCAAGATGCCTTCCATCGTCAAATATGCCTTGACCTACCTGTTCGTGCAGGCCGAATTTGGGCTGTGCTGCCCGTTGTCGATGACGGACTCGCTCACGCGCACGCTGAAAAAATTCGGCACTCCGCAGCTGGTTGAAAAGTACCTGCCGCAGCTCTTGTCGCTCGATTTTGACGAGCAGGCGCAAGGCGCCATGTTCATGACCGAGCAGGCCGCGGGTTCCGACATCTCCAACACGCAAACCGTGGCCAGCGCCAACGCGGATGGCTCGTGGAGCATCACGGGCGACAAGTGGTTCTGCTCCAACCCCGACGCAGAATTTGCGATGGTGCTCGCGCATGTGGATGGCGACCCCGCAGGCATGAAAGGCATCTCGCTGTTCCTGCTGCCGCGCACGCTGGATGACGGCAGCACCAATAGCTATCGCATCATTCGCCTCAAGGACAAGCTCGGCACACGCTCGATGGCCAGCGGTGAAATCCGTCTGGACGGCGCGGTCGCCTATCTGGTGGGCGAGCGCGGACGCGGCTTTGTGCAGATGGCCGACATGGTGAACAACTCGCGCCTGTCCAACGGCGTGCGCTCCGCCGGCATGATGCGCCGCGCTGTCGCCGAGGCCGAGTACGTGGCACACGAGCGCATTGCGTTCGGCAAGCGCCTGGAAGACATGCCGCTGATGCAGCGCCAGCTCGACAAGCTGCGCGTTCCCGCAGAGCAGGCGCGCACCATGGTGTTTCAGACCGCACAGACTCTCATGCGCTCCGACGCGGGCGAGAAAGACGCCTACGCACTCGCACGCATCCTCACGCCGATGATCAAGTTCCGCGCCTGCCGCGATGCGCGCAAGGTGACGGGCGATGCGATGGAAGTGCGCGGGGGCTGCGGCTACATCGAAGAGTGGAGCGACCCACGTTTGGTACGTGACGCGCATCTCGGATCGATCTGGGAAGGCACGAGCAACATCGTGGCGCTTGACGTGATTCGCGCGATCAAGCGTGAGGGCTCCTTGCCCGTGCTGCAAAGCTATCTGCACGGCTTGCTGGCCGACGCCCCACACATCAAACCCGCCTTCGCCAAGGCCTTGACCGACGCGCTGGCCCGCGCCAGTGCATTTGCCGAGCAGGTTGCCGCACAGGGCGGTGATCAGTTTGCACGCCAAGCGGCAACCGGTCTGTACTGCTGCACGACTGCGATTGCGATGGCCTGGGAGGCGAGCAAAACCCAATCGGCAGAACGCATGCGCCTGGCGCAACTCGTGGTGATCAACCGCCTGCTGCCGCGTGACCCGCTGAGCCTGCAGGCCGCGGATATTCCAGCCGACTGGAACTGACCTTTCTACCTCGCACACGAAAAAATAACGGAGACAAACCATGTTCAACAAGCGCCAATTTTTGCTCACGCTCGCCAGTCTTTCTGCCGCGATGCTTCCTGCCACGCATGCCGTCGCGGCCGACAAATTTCCGGATCACCCGATCATGTTCGTCGTGCCGTTCCCGCCGGGCGGCCCCACCGATGCGATGGCGCGTGT
>CALMCS010000218.1 GCA_937862875.1 uncultured Comamonadaceae bacterium | reverse complement strand
GCTTGGTCATCGCTGGGCGCATGGCCGACGTGATTGCAGAACTGGACCGCATGGCTGCGTCGGAAGCGTTGCAGGCCTGACCGCCGCTGTGGGGCCTCGGGGCAGCACCAGAGCCCAACCCCGCCAATTGCCACTGGCACGGGCAGCCCTAGTGTCCTGAGTTAGAAGTTCATTGAACTAATCTTGCATGCCTGGGTCAGTCGTGTGGTGTATCGACACGGCGAGGTGGCTATGAGAGGCAGACCCAAGAGCGAACTGGTGCTCAGCGATGTGGAGCGCGAACAACTCATGGCATTGACCCTGCGGCGCAAGACCGCGCAGGCTCTTGCATTGCGAGCGCGCATCGTGCTGGGCTGCGCCCAGGGGCTGGAGAACAAGGCCGTTGCCACCCGCCAGCGGGTCACGCCACAGACCGTCTCCAAGTGGCGAGCGCGCTTTGTCACGCACCGCCTCGATGGGCTGCTCGATGCGCCTCGCTCGGGCACGCCGCGCAGCATCGACGACGCGCGTGTCGATGCGGTGATCGCCCGCACGCTGGAGTCGATTCCCGAAGGCGCGACGCATTGGAGCACGCGCACTATGGCGCGCGAGATGGACTTGTCGCAAACGGCCGTCACGCGCATCTGGCGCGCCTTCGGGCTGCAGCCGCACCGCCAGGAGACCTTCAAGCTCTCCAGCGACCCGCTGTTTGTCGAGAAGGTGCGCGACATCGTGGGGCTGTACCTGGATCCGCCCCTCAAGGCCATGGTGCTTTGCGTGGACGAGAAGAGCCAGATTCAGGCCCTGGACCGCACGCAACCGGTCTTGCCGCTGGCCCCGGGCATTCCCGAGCGGCGAACCCATGACTACATGCGCCATGGCACGACGACCTTGTTCGCGGCGCTGGACATCGCTACCGCAGAAGTCATTGGCCAATTGCACCGTCGCCACCGCAGCAGCGAATTCCTGCAGTTCTTGCGCACCGTGGAGGCCAACGTGCCCAGCGCACTGGACGTGCACCTCGTGATGGATAACTATGGCACGCATAAGACGCCGACCATCAAGGCCTGGTTCGCGCGCCACGCCAGGTTCCACGTGCACTTCACTCCCACCTCGGCGTCCTGGCTCAATCAGGTCGAGCGCTGGTTCGCCACGCTCACCGAGAAGTACATCCGCCGTGGCACCCACCGCTCCACGCGCCAACTCGAGCAGGCCATCAAAAAGTATCTCGAGATCAACAACGCCAATCCCAAGCCCTTTCAATGGGTCAAGTCTGCCGACGATATCCTCGCCAGCGTCGAGCGATTTTGTCTGCGAACTTCTAACTCATGACACTAGTCCACTGAATCCGAAGAATCGGATGTGATGCGTCGAGTTGGATCAGCGAATGTCCACTTCAACGGTTTTGGATCTTTGTTGTACTGGCGGATGTAGCGCATGAGCTTCTTGTCGAGGTCTTTGACTGACGTGAAGACACCGCGAGTGATGACGTCGCGCTGGATGCGGGCGAACCAGTTTTCGACCTGGTTGAGCCACGACGAGTATGTCGGGGTGTAGTGCATATGAACGCGACGGTGCTGGGCCAGGAACGCCTGCACGAGCGGCGTCTTGTGACTGCTGACGTTGTCGCAGATGACATGGATCTCGCGGCGACTCGACTGGCTGGCGACGATGTCTTCCAGGAAGGTCACGAACTGCTCGCTGGTGTGGCGGGCAGCCGTTTTACCCAGCACCTCGCCGGTGCCGGTGTTGAGCGCGGCGAACAGGCTGAGCGTGCCGTTGCGCTTGTATTCGAAGCCGTGGCTTTGTGCACGCCCAGGCGACAACGCCAGCATTCGGTCCTTGCGATCGAGCGCCTCAATCGCGGTCTTCTCGTCCACACAGAACACGACCGCGTGCGCAGGCGGCTGCAGGTACAGGCCGATCACGTCGGCTGCCTTGGTCTCAAAGTCCGGATCGTTGGAGACCATGTGGGTATCGAGCCGATGCGGGCGCACGCCGTGTTTGCGCCAAATGCGTTGGACCGCCGAGAAGGACACATCGCCCAGTTCAGCAGCAAGCTTGCGACTGCTCCAATGCGTCGAGCCGTCCTTGGGGAGGTGCTTGAGCGTTCGGTTGAGCACGCGCGCCTCCAACCTGGCCGTCGGTGTCTTCGGCGTACGCCCGGGATGGACGGACACCAGTCCGGCCAGCCCCTGCGCCTCGAACGCCGAAGTCCACTTCGATACGAATCCATCGTTGCAGGCGAGCTTGCTGCGAATGTCGACGCGACGTTCGCCATCGCTCCAAAGCACAACACACCGGGCACGGCGGGCCAAGGCGGCATGGCCGTGACGCCTGCGCATCACGGCCTCCAATTGAGCGCGCTGCTCGATCGTCAACATGGTTCTTTGCATGCCCCAATATCTGGCAGCAATGCAGCTAATTTCAATGATTCAGTGGACTAGGAGGCTGTCGGGCTTTCCAGTCTTCCGGACGATGGCGCCATCCGACACAATTGCGCAAGTCCAAATGAGAGCCCGACCCGATGAGCCGATTCGTCCCCATTGACCGAGAAACTGCGTACCTGTTGCCACCGTCGGTGGATGAATGGCTGCCCAAGGATCACTTGGCGCGTTTCGTGCTCGAAGTCATCGAACAGCTCGATCTGAGCGATCTGCTGCACCAATACGCGGGACGGGGTTGGGCAGCGCACCATCCGGCAGTGCTGCTGGGCCTGCTGATTTACGGTTATGCCAGTGGCGTGCACTCCAGCCGCAAGATCGAGCGCGCCACCTATGACTCGGTGGCGTTTC
>CALMCS010000217.1 GCA_937862875.1 uncultured Comamonadaceae bacterium | reverse complement strand
GTGTTCCCGAAAACCATCCTCCTTGAACGCCACGCGGTAAGCGCTGCGCGTGGGTAAATGGCTCACATACCACGGCACATAGCCGCGCGCGCCCTCGGGCAGCAGGGCTCGCGCCAACTCTATGCTTTGCTCCGGGTCGATGAGGGTGGGCGGCCGTGGCTGGGCGGACGCTGGCAGCGTCGTCAACGGATGCGCAGTGATAGTGCCAAACCAGCTCACCACAGGCTTGAACACTTCGTTGCCCAGATTGAGATAGACACCCGTGAACGCGCTGCACAGGGCAATCGCCAGCAGCCACAGGCCGGTTGCGCGGTGCAGGTCGTTCACCCACCGAAAGCCGTGCGCTTTCCATTGAATGCGCCAGGCGGGTCGCCAACGGGACCAGTAATGGGGCGCCGCCTGGGTCGCCGACGCCTTCCTTTTGATGCGTGCGGGCAGCGTGAGATAGAGGCCCGTCAGGCTCATCGCCAACCAGGCCATCGCCACCGCGCCAAGCAGCTGATGGCCAGTGCGGCCCGGCAACGTCAGACTGCGATGAAAGCGGTTCAGCCACGGCATGAAGTGGGCCCGGTCGCCCTGCCATACGCCCCAGGTGCGGTGGCCCAGAATGCGGCCGGTGGCAGGATCGACCCACAGGCGATTGAAGCCGGTCGGGCTTTGCGGCATGCGCGGCTCCACCTGGACTTCGATCGCGCTTCCGGGCTCCGCATCCAGCGGCAGTTGCGAGACGCGGATGCGCGGCTCGTTGGCTTCGATCTGCTCGATCAATCGGTTGGCGGCCAACGCGGGTTGCACGGGTTGCACGGATTGGCTATTGCCGGTGTAGAACAGCTCCGGATTCAGCCACGCATCCAGCTCGTGCTCGAAGGCGAGCAGGCTCCCAGTCACCCCGCTGATGATCAGGAACACGGCGGTGACCAGGCCGCACCAACGGTGCAGCGTGCGCAGAACGCTTTTCATGGGGCGCGGCGATTGCTTGGCGCTGGGTTTACCAGGTGTGCGCGTAGCTCACGCGCAGCGCGGCACCCGCTGCTGGCAGATGGCTGGTGTTGTTATTGTTGCGCAGCAGTTGGCTGTAGAGCGGGTAGTAGTGGCGGTTGAACAGGTTTTCAATACCGACCGACACGCGATTTTTCGGGTCGATCTTCCATTGGCTGATCAGGTCGACCGTGGTGTAGCCCTGCGTGTCGTAGCGCCCGAAGCTGGTCTTGTCATTCAGGCGGTAATCCTTACCCGCATACGAGGTGGCCTGCAGGCGGTGGCTCCAACGGGTGTTGGGGCGGTATTCGACATAGGCGGTCAGCTTGAGCGGAGGAATGCGAAAGCCCGTCATGTCCTGGTAAGCGCTCGCGCCTTGCGGCAATTCGCGGCCCTTCATCCACGTGAGGCTGCCGCCCGCGCTCCAGCGGTCGTCGTCACTGAAATAGTCGAGGCTGCCTTCCAACCCGTAGACCTTTTCCTTGGTGCGCAGCAGACTCAGCCCATTGTTGAAGCTTTGCACCGCACCCAGATCAGATTGGGACTGGAATGCGCTGACCGTGCTTTGCACGTTGGAGAATTTACCGCGCCAACCGATCTCGTAGGTATTTGTCTTGACGGGCTGCAAATTGGAGTTGCCGATGTTGAAGGCCGGCGTTGCGTTGCGCACCACCACGCCGATATCGGGCAGCTCGAAGCCCTGGCTGTACGAGGCATAGAGTTCATGGCCCTTGACCGGCGCAAACACGGTGCCGACGTTATAGGTCCACGAGCCATAGTTCACCGTACCGCCGTTCACCTGCTTCGGGTCTGCGACACGCGATTGCGACAGCGGCATGAAGTCGTTGAAGCTGGCACGCGCGCGGTCGTAACGCGCCCCGCCCTCCAGCGACCACTGATCGTTGAGCTTGTGTTGCAGCTGTGCAAACGCACCCATGCTGCGCGTGGTCACGGGCGGCATGTAGATCAGCTGACCCGTGCGGTTGAAGACCAGGCCACCGCTGGCGTCATAGGCCTTGGGATCGAAAATATCGATCGGCATGTCGGTGCGTTCCTGGTTGAAATCCGCGCCCCAGATCAGCAGCGTTTTCTTGTCTTCCCCGATGGGCGTCTTGAGGGTCAGGCGGCCACCGAACACCTTGGAGTTTTGCATCGCCTGATCGATGTTGGCACCACGCACCGGCACGGCACGCGCGTCGAACGGAGCAAACCGGGTGAAGAAATCGCGGTAGTACAACTGCGCCGCCAGCGTGCTTCCAGCCAGGTTGCGGTTCTCGTAATCGAGACCCAGCATCCTGTTCTTGATCTCGTTTTGCTTGTCCAACTGCAGGTCCTTGATGGCGCGCGCGGGCGCAGAGCCCGCTGGCAAACGCGCCACCGAAGGGTCGGAGGCGTAGTCGGAATCCTGGCTCGCGTCGTAGCGACTCGCAGAAAACTGCAGGCGCTGGTCGGCATCGATCTTCACACCCACCTTGGCGGCTGCGTTGAAAATATTGGAGTCGAACATATCGCCTTGGCTCGGCTCCGGTGCAATCCGATGGCCCTTGGCATCAAACGATGCGCCCACATGCCGCGCGCCCAGGCTCACCGAGTAGTCCACCACATCGCCACCGCCCGACAGGTAGTGCTGCACCTCGCCACCGAGGCCCGCGCCACGGAGCTTGGACAATGGCGCAACGCCGGTGACCACGGTCTCCGCCTTGGTTTCACCGGAGGGGCGCTTGGTGCGAATCGAGATGATCCCGCCCGCCGCGCCACTGCCGTAGATCGCGCTGCTGCCGCGCAGCACTTCGACCTGCTCGATGTCTGCAGCGCTGATGTTGGCCAGGTTTCTGGACGAGTCGCGATTGGTGTTGAGCGGAATCCCATCGACCAGCACCAGCATGTTGCGCCCGCGCAGAGTCTGCCCATAGTCGGTGATGGTGTGGCTGGAATCGGCCATGCCTGGCACGACCTTGCTGAGCACCGTGGCGAGGCTGTCGGAGCCTTGGCGCAGTTGCTCGATCTGCTCGCTCTCCAGAATGGTGACTTGGCGAGCCGGTGCCGTCAGATTGTTCTGCGTGCGGGCGGTGACGGTCACGGCGGCAAGCTCGGGGGCCTCCTGAGTGCTCACCGCCACCGGTGCTTGCGGCACTGGTGCTGCTGGTGCAGCGGCTGATGTTTTGGCAAGCGGCGTGGCCTCGAGCAGGTAGTTGCCCTCACCAACGCGGCGCGCGCTCAGACCGGTTTTATCCAGCAAGCGCGCAAATCCGTTGTCGACCGCAAAGGAACCCGCCAAGCCGGGCGTCGTCAGCCCGTTCACCTTCGCCAAGTCCATGCTCAGATTGACGCCAGCCTGACCCGCAAAGCTCATCAACGCCGCACCCAGCGGGCCGGCGGCCACCTGGTAAGTCTTGTGAGGTGCAGACGCCTGCGCCTGCGTCTGAGCAGGGGCCGCCTCGGCAGCCATCGCGCCGGGCGCTTGCAGACTCAGCGCGGCGACGCCAAACAAGGCCAGCAGCGCGCCGCGAACGGCGCTGGTCGCGGGAGCCAGAGGGATCATCAAATCAGGCGAGTGTTGTGGTGCGCCGTTGCGTCGTGCGTGCATGTCGTTGAATCCTCGTATCGGTCAATGAGTGGTCGTCTTCAATGAACATGACAGGCGAGTTCAAAAAACCGGACAGGTTTTCGCAAAACAATGTCTAGAAAGTTCAAGACCGGTTGGATACGGTGACCCAAAGACGGGTGCGGGTGCGGATCTGCACCGGCAAGGTTTGCGCCAGCAGCGCCAGAATGCGATCCGTGTCCCGCAGCTGAAACGCCCCGGAGACCCGCAGATCGGCCACACTTTGATCACAATGCAGCACGCCGCTGCGGTAGCGCGCGAGCTCGGCAAGAAACTCTTCAAGCCGCATGTTCTGTGCATACAGCACACCCTGGATCCATGCGTCCACCTGGGCCGGGGCCGTTTGGATCGATTCAATGTCACTGGCGCTGAAGCGCGTCTGCTCTCCTGCGCGCACCACGATGGATTCGTTGGCCTTATCCGGCATCACGCGAACCGCGCCTTCCAGCACCGACAGCGCCGTGCCCTGCGCTTGCGGGCGCACCACAAAGCGCGTGCCCAGGGCCTGCATGCGCCCGTGCTCCGTCTGCACCCAGAAAGGCTGCGCGCCATACTCACCAGCGTGCGCGGTCTCCACCAGAATCTCGCCGCCAAACAAACGGATCAAGCGCCCGTCGCGGCTGAAATTCACGCTCATGGCCGAGTCCGTATTCAGATGCACGCGCGTGCCGTCGGCCAGCGTGACGGCCCGCTGCTCGCCCGTCCCCGTCCGGTACTGCGCGGTCCACACCTGCACAGGCAACTGGCGGTAGGCAAGCCACCCGGCCGCAGGTGCCAACAGCGCCCACGCAGAGACCCGCAGCCACTGCCTGCGCGCGCCATTCGCCACACGAGGTCGCCCCAAAACGGCCACGCCCACCTCAGGCGGAACCGAGCCCATGCGCAACTGCAATTGCTCGGCGTGCTGCCAGACATGCTCATGCATGGCACTGGTCGCGCGCCAGCGTTTCAACTCGACCTGCTCCTCTGCACTGAAATTGGAAGCGTGCATCCGCGCCAGCCAATGTGCGGCCTGATCCAAAACCAGACCACGCGGATCGACCCTCCTGGTCATGCGGGCGAATCCAGCATCACCAACAGGCACTGCCTGAAGCCCTGCGCCATATAGCGGGTCACAGTGCGCACACTGATCTGCATCTGCGCGGCGATGTCTTCGTAAGACAGTCCTTCCAGTTGAGACAGCAGAAACGCGGTGCGCACCTTGGCCGGCAACTCGTCGAGCAGCGAATCCAGCCC
>CALMCS010000216.1 GCA_937862875.1 uncultured Comamonadaceae bacterium | reverse complement strand
GTTCCGCCATCACCGCGGGAGCCAGCGAATCACGATAGGCGTCTATCAGCGCTGAATGTTCAAGTCGGTTCAGTACTTTGATGACCGCGCGCTGCACATCGGCGTGCGAATGCGCCAATCCCAGCGCGATCTTGGGCGCAACGGTTTCCACACGCACCACACCTGCTGCGGCGATCGCGTCCAGCGTACGCACAAGCGTGATCGCGGTTGCCTTGGGTCCCGCAAATGCGCTGCCGCAGACATCGACAAAGGCCGGGGCATCGAGCAAGCCCGCCTTGTTCACCATGTCGAGGGTTTTCACGCCAAGCGACAGCGTGGCCGTCACCGACGAGCCCAGACACAGGCGCAGCAAATCCTGATCTCTCGCGGCCTCCTCGGGCGTTGGCGCGAGGGCCGCATACACACGCGAAAACCAGCCCACCCGATAGGATGAAAAATCGCGATTCAGCGCCTCAAGACAAGAACGCAGCACGCGGCCGCGATCCAGCGTACCTTCGTTGACCAACAAGACGACCGTGTTGTGCCAGCCAAGCACATCCGGAGAAATCTTATCGACGTTGGCAAGAGAAATCTCTCCGCCGCCCTCCACCTCAAAAATACGCCAGAACACCTCATCTCGCAGCGCGTGATCGTGGCGCAGCATGAAGAGGCGAATATCCTGTTCATGCCGACCACCCAAGGCCCCGACCATGGCGAGCACGTAGTCGTCGGTGTGCTCCACCAACGTCCCCCCAAACAATTCGCTCAGGCGAATCGGCACCAGATCAGGCGCTTGCGACCAGTGCTCCGCCATCGTCCGCATGCGCGCGGGCGAGGCATCAAATGGCTCTGGATCGCCTTGCGTGACCTCGATCAACCGGTCGTAGAGCGAACGCAACGTGGCGCCCTCGCTGATCAGCCGTGCGGTATCGGAGTAAAAATCTCGGGTCGCTCGATAACTGCTCATGGGTTCATCTTTCGTTCCAATGTGTGCCTCGCGACCCACGGTCGGCATCCAGCCTCTGCGGCAGCCATCCATGCCTCAAGCAGGCCAAACCGCATCAACCCGTGCACTCCAACGTCATTTGCTCCAGCCCCGCCTGCGCATGCAGATGGTTGGCAAGGTGGATCAACAGGCCAAAGCAATTCGGGTTGGCGGCGATGCCTTCTGCGCCCAAACACGCAGTCGCAGGATCTTCGAACCGCGCATCAGGTCCCGCGATCGCCGAGCCGTAGGTGATGGAAGCGCTCATCGGAAACCCATGGGCATCGACCAATGCAGCCCATGCCTCCAACGCATCGCAAACAGCGTCTCGCTGCTCCGGGGACTGCGAATCGCCGAACTCGAACCGCAGCATGAAGCTGTCCATGTGATCCAGCAGCGACGACAGATCACAGGCCAACAGAGGCTCTGGCAGCGGGTAGTCAAAGGGCGTTGGCTCCAGCGGAATGCGTGCCTCAACCCCCTCCCCTTGCAAACACAGCGTGCCGGGAGCCTTGCCATCAAAGTACAGGATATTCACCACGATCGCCCACAGGTCGCTGGGCAGCTCGTGGGCATGCACTGGAAATCGACTATCGGTGGGCGTCGCGTCCAAGGTCAACGACGCCGAGGGACCGAGCAAATGTGAGGCGCGGGCCCGAGCGAATAACAGCAAGGCTGTGTGCAACTGATCTGGGCTGCGTCCCTCGCACGTCACGGTGAATGGGCCATTCAATAGGGGCGGCAGGATGGCGTCATAACGGGGCATATCAGTTGTCCTCTCGTCTAGTAGGCTAAGTGGATGGAGTTTTCTTCCGCGGTGTTCATGTGGTGACCTCATGTTCTTGCATTCGCTGCGCAGCCGCTGCGGCTTCCTGCAGGAGCGCTGTCGGCTGAGCGACCACGCCCTCCAATGCGCGCAACGACACCGCCATGGCCGACGACCCTTTGTTTCGCGAGGCAAGCGATTCGGGAATGCGCACTGGGCAGCCATAGTCGATCGACAGACGCGCCGCCAGCTCCACCAATTTTCCAGCCTGACTGCGTGGCTTACCTTCCGCATCCAGAACCTGCGGCAGCAGGATCTCGACGGTTTGGAGTGCGCGATAACCCGCCAGCGCGCTGATGGATGCCGTGTCCGCCAAAGTCTGCGCCACACGTCCCGCCATCACATAGC
>CALMCS010000215.1 GCA_937862875.1 uncultured Comamonadaceae bacterium | reverse complement strand
TTTCGCATTCCCGATTGCCGAGGTGGATGCCGATGGCAGCGTGGTGATCTCCAAGGTGGCGGGCTCCGGCGGCGCGATCACGCTGCAAACCGTGAAGGAGCAGATGCTCTACGAGGTGCACGATCCCGCCAACTACTTCACGCCGGATGTGGTGGTTGATTTCACCCAGTCGCGACTTGAACAGATCGCTCCGGATCGAGTGCGCGTCACCGGCCTGACCGGCAAGCCGCGCACGCCGACGCTCAAGGTGTCGATGGGCTGCACGGAAGGATTCATTGGCGAAGACATGTTCTTCTATGCGGGCCCCGGCGCGTTGCGACGTGCCCAACTGGCCAAGAAAATTCTGGAAGAGCGCTTCAAGATCGTGAACCTCAAGGCCGAGGACATGCGTGTGGATTTTCTGGGCCTCAACGCGATTCATGGTGCAGCAACGCCAGCCAACGCGCCCGAGCCGTACGAGATTGCCGTGCGCGTTGCGGCGCGTACCAAGACGCGCGAAGAAGCCATGAAAGTCGGGCGCGAAGTGGACGGCATGGCGGTTTCTGGCGTGGCACACACCGGCAAGCGCGTGCCGCACCAAGACCGTACACGCGAGGTGATTGGCGTTTGGTCGTCCCTCGTTCCGCGCGAGCAGGTGAGCCCGCAGATCGACTATTTCCTGAGCTGATGGAGCCCCCGAAAATGACCACCACTACCGTGCTGCTTGAACAATTGGCCCACACGCGCTCCGGCGACAAGGGCAACACCTCCAACATTTCTGTGTTTGCCTACGAGCCCGCGCTCTATCCGCTGCTCAAGGAACAGCTCACCGCGGCGCGCTTCAAGGCTTTTCACCGCGACGCGATCAAGGGCGAAGTGCTCCGATACGAAGTGGATAACCTTGATGCGCTGAACTTCGTGGCCCATGGTGCGCTCGGCGGAGGCGTCTCGCGCAGCCTGTCGCTGGACAACTACGGCAAGGCGCTTTCGGCGGCGATTCTCGGGTTTGAGATCGACGTGCCTGCCGAGCTGGTGCCGTTGCTGAGAACACGCAAGCCCGCGTGAACGGATTCCAACACAACAAAGGAGACAGACAACCATGCAGAAAATCAACAAACGCACACTGCTGCGCATCTCGGCAGCGCTGTGCCTGACCGCCGGTTCCGCCGCCGTGATGGCGCAGGCGGCTTACCCCAGCAAGCCGGTACGCGTCATCGTTCCGTACCCCGCGGGCGGCACCACCGACATCATTGCCCGCATTGCAGCCAACCAGTTGACCGAGCGTTTGAAGCAGCCTTTCATCGTCGAAAACCGCGCGGGTGCCAGCGGTGCCATTGGCGCGCAAGCGGTGGCGCAGTCCGCGCCAGACGGCTACACCCTGGTGATGGGCACAGCCAGCTCCCATGGCATCAACTCGGCGCTGCAAAAGAACTTGCCATATGACGCGGTGAAGGACTTCGCCCCAGTGACGGTGGTGGCCAATACGCCGAACATCATCATTGCGAATCCGAACGTGCCCGTGAAAAATCTGAGCGAGCTGATCGCCCTGGCAAAGGCACAACCCGGAAAAATCAACTTCGGCTCCACCAGCTCAGGTGGCTCGCCACACATGAGCGCCGAGCTGCTCAAGATGATGGCGGGCATCGACATGACGCATGTGCCCTACAAGGGCGCGGCACCCATGCTCACCGATTTGATTGGCGGCCAGATTCAAATCGGCTTTGACAATTTGCCTTCGAGCATGGGCTTTGTGCGCAGCGGCAAAGTGCGTGCGCTGGCGGTAACCACCGCCAAGCGCTGGCCGGGTGCGCCGGATATTCCCACAGTGGCCGAAAGCGGCGTGCCGGGCTACGAGGTGTCGGGCTGGTTTGGCCTGCTCGCGCCGGCGGGTACCCCCAAAGAGGTGCTGCACAAATTGCAGTCGGCCATCTCTGATGCAGTGCACTCGCCTGAGGTCGCCAAACAGCTGCGGGATCTGGGCGCAGAGCCGGTCGCCAACACGCCCGAAGCGTTCGCGCAGGAAATCAAGGACGACGTCGAAAAGTGGCGCAAGGTGGTCAAAGCGACGGGTGTGAAGCTGGAGTGAAACCATATTCGGGAGTTGCCATCCCGACGGAAATAGAATCTCACACCATGAACATCACCAAAGACACCGCTGT
>CALMCS010000214.1 GCA_937862875.1 uncultured Comamonadaceae bacterium | reverse complement strand
GGGCCCAGTCGGCCAGCTCGGTGTACACGCCCTTGCGGTTCATCACCAGCGGCGCCATGAGGCCGATGTGCTGACCCTTGAAGGTGGTGAGCAGCTGCGCGGCAATGCTGTCCGTGGTTTGCGGCTGTACCGCGGCACCGTCGTGAATGCAGTGCTGAATGCCGAGCTTCACATACAGCAGACGCAGAAAATGCCAGACCTCGGTGGTGGTGCCGACCGTGCTCTTGCGACCACCGCGCGACAGGCGCTGCTCGATCGCCACCGTCGGTGGAATGCCATACACCGCATCGACCTCGGGACGACCCGCGGGCTGCACGATGCTGCGCGCATAGGCGTTCAGCGATTCGAGATAACGGCGCTGGCCTTCGTTGAACAGAATGTCGAACGCGAGCGTCGATTTGCCCGAGCCGCTCACGCCGGTGACCACGTTGAATTTGCCGCGCGGAATGTCCACCGACAGGTTCTTGAGGTTGTGTTCCTTGGCGTTGACGATCTCGATGGCGTTCTTCGCGGGCTGCGCTCCACCGGTTTGCGCCAGGCGCTTTTCGCGGCGCAGCACGGCTTGCTTTTCGTGCACCGAATGGCCGGATTCGCCGAGCGATTCTTCGTACTCGCGCAAGGCCGCCGCGGTGTGCGAGTGCGTGTCGTTGCGCAGGTTTTCGGGCGAGCCCTGTGCCACGACCTGACCACCGGCGTCGCCGCCTTCGGGGCCGAGATCGATGATCCAGTCGCTGGCCCGAATCACGTCGAGGTTGTGCTCGATGACGATCAGCGAATGCCCGGCATCGAGCAGCTTGCGCAGCGCGCGCATGAGCTTGGCGATGTCGTCGAAATGCAGACCCGTGGTCGGTTCGTCGAACAGAAACAGCGTGCCCTTGCGTGCCAGCGGTTGCTTGCTGGAGCTGCTGCTCTTGGCCGCTTCCGCGAGGTAGCCGGCGAGTTTCAGGCGCTGGGCTTCACCGCCCGAGAGCGTCGGAACCGGCTGACCGAGCTTCACGTATTCCAGCCCCACGTCCACGATCGGCTGCAGCGCGCGAATCACTTCGCGGTCCTTGGCGAAGGCCTCTGCGGCTTCGCTCACGGTGAGGTCGAGCACGTCGGCCACATTCAGCATGCGGCCCGCGCGCTCGATTCTGACCTCCAGAATTTCGGGGCGATACCGCTTGCCGTCGCAGTCCGGGCAGCGCAGATAGACGTCGGACAGGAACTGCATCTCCACATGTTCGAAGCCCGATCCACCGCAGGTGGGGCAGCGCCCATCGCCCGCGTTGAAGCTGAACTTCGCGGCCGTGTAGCTGCGCTCGCGCGACATCGGCGAGCTCGCGAAAATTTCGCGGATCGAGTCCCACGCACCCACGTAACTCACGGGGTTGGAGCGGGCCGTTTTACCGATCGGCGACTGGTCGACGAACACCACATCCGACAGGTGATCGGCACCGAGCAGGCGGTCATGCGCGCCCGGTGTCTCGGTCGCCTTGCCGAACTGGCGCAGCAGCGCGGGAGCGAGCACGTCCTGAATCAACGTGGATTTTCCCGAGCCCGAAACGCCGGTCACCGTGACCAGGCGCTGCAGCGGAAATTCGACCGTCACGTTCTTCAGATTGTGCTCGCGCGCACCCTCCAGAATCAGGCGCGGTGTCGCGTCCACCACGAGGCGTTTGATGCCCGAGGTGATGTGTTTGCGGCCACCGAGGTAGTTGCCGGTCAGCGTATCGGCGCGGCGCAATTCGGCGACCGTGCCGTCGAACACGATCTCGCCGCCGCGCTCGCCGGGCGCGGGGCCCATGTCGATCACGCGGTCGGCGGCGATCATCACCGCAGGGTCATGCTCGACCACCACCAGCGTGTTGCCCGCATCGCGCAGGCGCAGCATGGCCTCGGTGATGCGGTGCATGTCGCGCGGGTGCAGGCCGATGCTGGGCTCGTCCAGCACGAACAGCGTGTTGACCAGGCTGGTGCCCAAAGCGGTGGTGAGGTTGATGCGCTGCACCTCGCCGCCGCTCAGCGTGCGGCTTTGGCGGTCGAGCGTGAGGTAGCCAATGCCCACGTCACACAGGTACTTGAGGCGGGTGGTGATTTCTTCGTGCAGCAGTCGAAGCGCTTGTGCTTCACCAGTTTTCGCTTGTGCTTCACCAGTTTTCGCTTGCGCGTCACCCTTGGCGTTGTCGCCCACCGGCAGCTGCATGCGCGCAAAGAACTGGCGCAGGCGGTCGATGGGCAGCAGCATCAGGTCGTGCAGGCACAGGCCGGGCAAGGCTTCGAGCTGCGCACGCGACCACTGCACACCTTGGGGCATGAAGCGCTGGCCGGGGTCCATCACCGCATCGGCATCTTCCTTGCGGCCGATGCGCCAGAGCAGGCTTTCCGTCTTGAGCCGCGCACCGGCGCACACCGGGCACGGCGTGTAGCTGCGGTACTTGGACAGCAGCACCCGGATGTGCATCTTGTAGGCCTTGCTCTCGAGGTACTCGAAGAACCGGCGAATGCCATACCACTGCTTGTTCCAGTTGCCGTCCTTGAAGCCCGGCGTACCGTCGATCACCCACTTCTTCTGTTCGTCGGTGAGCTTGTACCAGGCGGTGTCGCGCGGGATGCCGCCGGCCTCGGCGTGGCGCATCAGATCGTCCTGCGCCTCTTTCCACGCGGGGGTCTGAATGGTCTTGATCGCACCGGCGCGCAGTGTCAGCTTCTCATTGGGAATCACCAGCCCCCAATCGACCCCGATCACGCGGCCAAAGCCGCGGCAGGTATCGCACGCACCGACCGCGGAGTTGAACGAGAACGCCGAAGGAATCGGCTCGCTGTAGCGCAGATCGCTGTCCGGGCAATGCAGGCCGGTGGAGAAGCGCCACAGCTCGGGCTCGCCCTCGTCTTTCAGGCGATAGACGATGAGCTTGCCACTGCCGCGCTTGAGGCCCACCTCGATCGCCTCGACCACGCGAGCGCGTTCGGCGTTGCCCAGGCGGAATCGGTCGGCGACCACGTCGAGCAACTTGCGAGGGCCGGTGACGGATGCCACTTCGCGCTCGGCCTGCACCTTGGTGAAGCCGCTGGCGGACAGCCATTGCTCAACCTGCTCTGCCGATGTGCCCGCGGGCAATTCGACCGGAAAGGTGACGACGATGCGCGGATCACCTTCGGCGTCGCAGCGCGCCTTCAACTCGGCATAGATGGTGTCGGGCGAATCGTGGCGCACGGGCTGTGCGGTCTGCTTGTCGAACAGCTGACCGGCGCGCGCGAACATCAGCTTCAGATGGTCGTTGATTTCCGTCATCGTGCCGACGGTGGAACGCGACGAACGCACGGGGTTGGTCTGGTCGATCGCGATCGCCGGAGGCACGCCCTCCACGCGATCCACGGCCGGCTTGTCCATGCGATCGAGAAACTGACGCGCATAGGCGCTGAAAGTCTCGACGTAGCGGCGCTGGCCTTCCGCGTAGAGCGTGTCGAACACGAGGCTCGACTTGCCCGAGCCGCTGGGGCCGGTTACCACGGTCAGCTCATTGGTGTGGATGTCCACATCAAGATTTTTGAGGTTGTGCTGCCGCGCACCTTTAATACGGATCAATCCCTGAGTCATGAACGCAATCTCTTTGGTGTGAGGCGGAACATTCTAGGCGTGGTGTGTGACCTATGGGGGCGTAGGTCATTGAGTCCTTAGACGCAAGCGCAAATAGCAATAAACCCGCGGATTAAGTGAAAACCCGAGGCGTTCAGTGACGACATTTCCACTTTCCGCAAACACCTATTGTCACAAGAGTAGCAATCGCTAATAGTTCCGCGAATGAGCGGCGAAAAGTGCGTCGAGCCGGTGGCGCGCTCGCCCGATTACAAGCATTCAAGAATCAACTTTTATTAGATGGACGGGGACAATTTATGTGGAGCTGGCAAAAGTCAGCCACGCTGACGGCGTTGGTGGTGGGTATGGGTGCGGGAATGGGGATACACGCGAGCGCACAGGCGCAGATCGTGATTGGGCAGACAGCGGGATTCAGCGGCATTGTCGCTTCGGGGGTTCAGGAAACCACGGACGGTGCCAAGCTCTACTTGGACAACGTGAACGCACGCGGCGGCGTGGGAGGTCAGAAAATCGAACTGGTGTCGCTCGACGACAAGTTCGACCCCAAGCTGGCCGGCGAGAACGCGCGCAAGCTCATTGAAGAGCAGAACGTGACCGCGCTGTTTCTCACCCGCGGCACGCCGCACAACGAGGCGATCATTCCCCATCTGGACAAGCATGGCGTGCCCTTGATCGGTCCATCGACCGGCGCGATGGTGCTGCACAAACCGGTCCCGCGCCACGTGTTCAACGTGCGCGCCACCTACCAGCGCGAGGCCGAAAAGGCGATCACCCATCTGGCATCGCTGGGCGTGACCCGTATCGCCGTGGTGCAGGCCGACGACAGCTTCGGCGCCGACGGAATGGCGGGTGCCAAACGCGGCTTTGAATTGGCGAAACTCACGCCCGTTCTGCAGGAAAAATTCGATCGTTCCAAGCCTGACTTTTCGCCAATCAGCAGCAAGCTGAAGGAGTCGCAGGCGCAAGCCACGCTGATGCTCGCCTCGGGTTCGGCCGTGGTCGATGGCTACGCCGCCTTTCGCAAGGTGGGTTACGGCGGACAGATCGTGACCCTGTCGAACAACGCTTCAAGCGGCTTCATCAAGAGCCTGGGCGAAAACGCACGCGGCGTGATCGTCACGCAGGTCTTCCCCGGCGAGCGCTCGGGCAACTTTGCGATGGTGCGCGAGGCGCAGGATCTGGCCAAGGCCAAGGGCAAGGAAATCAGCCCGGCGATGCTGGAAGGCTTTGCCGCCGCCAAGGTGCTGGTCGAAGGCCTGAAGCGCGCGGGCCCCAAGCCCACGCGCGAAAAACTGGTGGCCGCACTGGAGACCATGCAGAAGGTCGACCTGGGCGGTCTCGAGATCAGCTATTCGCCGACCGATCACACCGGCCTCGACTTTGCCGATCTGTCGATCATCGGTACGGATGGGAAATTCCGCCGCTGAGCTCAGCTGAGCTGAATTGACCTTGCTGACTACGGCGCACCACCTGCGCCGAGGCTGACCTGACCCACCTCGCCCGCCCAGTCGACCAGACTTGACGAAAGTCAGCCTCTATCTCTTGTACCTGTTGGATCAGCTATCGGCAATGCGTTTATACACATGCTCCGACTACACTGCGTGCGGAAATATTCCGAGCTCACGATCATTCTGATACTGATGTACACGAACAAAGGGATCCACTCATGACTCCATGGAAGCGCCTTGGTGCCGTAGCCGCCGTTGCCCTCGCAGCCGCGGCTGCTTTTTTGCCGGTGGCCGGCAGCAACGCCGCAACGCCGGGTTCACCAACC
>CALMCS010000213.1 GCA_937862875.1 uncultured Comamonadaceae bacterium | reverse complement strand
AGCGCTGATGGCACTTTCCAAAAAGAATCGAAAGACCATCATCAAGGAGTTTTTCAAATACAACGTTTGGCACAACTTCCCGGCTTTTGCGGCGAGCAGAGTCAACGTTTTTCTGTTCTCCGCCCTGGCCCGGGCAGCCATGCCAGGTCCCCGTGGTGCCGACTATATTCTCGAGCAAACCAAATCCGTTTCCACGCGGCAGGCCTTCGACCTACCGACCAATGAGCCGTTGCTCAAATGGTTCGATTTTTCCGTTGGTGTGCGCGCCATATACTGGGCACCATGGCTTGGGCTGTGGTTGATTGGCGTTGGCGCGTTACGTTGCGCGCGCACTCGCGATAAGGCAGCCTGTACCGTCTCTGGTATTTTTGTGCTTCAGTTGGCTGCCGTTTTCGTCTTCTCGATTGCAGGTGAATACCGCTACATACTCGCGTTTTTCACTGCGCCGCTTGCGTTGTTGCCCGTACTTTATTCACCTTCACTACAAGACAATGATGTCTAAATCAACCGTCGCCCTCACGTTACTGTGCGTGCTGTGCATCAGCATTGGTCAGATCTTGTTCAAGAAAGCATCTGCCGGATTCGATGCGCCGTTGAGTTGGCGCTCTTTCGTGCTCAATGGCTGGTTGATTGCCTCGCTCGCGCTTTACGGTGTCACCACGCTTGGATGGGTGTGGATTTTGAGAAATGTGCCTTTGAACCTGGCCTACCCCTTCATGGGATTGGCTTTCTTGTTTGTTCCTGCAATGGCATGGCTGGTGCTGGGCGAACCGCTGCATTGGAAAACTTTCGCGGGCGGCTTGCTGATTCTGGCGGGCATTGCTCTCGCGTCACTATGAAAGATCTGGCTGGAATTTCATGAAAATTGCCGTCGCTATTCCTTGCTACAAAGTCACACAACATGTGATGGGCGTGATCGCCGCCATAGGACCAGAAGTCTTTCGCATCTACGCCGTAGACGATGCGTGCCCTGACGCGAGTGGAAAATTCATCGAGGAGCACAATACCGATCCGCGCGTACGTGTGCTCTACAACCCCGAAAACCGGGGCGTGGGCGGTGCCATCGTCACGGCCTACAAAGCCGCGATTGCAGACGGCATGGACATCATCGTCAAGATCGATGGCGACGGACAGATGAATCCGGCTTTGCTGCCGCAGTTCGTACGGCCATTGCTGCGCAAGCAGGCAGACTACACCAAGGGCAACCGGTTTTTCCGTCCTGAATCCGTAGCGGACATGCCCCCAGTGCGCTTGTTCGGGAACGCCGTGTTGTCCTTCCTCACCAAGCTCAGCTGCGGCTATTGGAACATCATGGATCCGACCAACGGCTACACCGCCGTACG
>CALMCS010000212.1 GCA_937862875.1 uncultured Comamonadaceae bacterium | reverse complement strand
CACCGCTGACGAAGAACAAAGAATCACCCAATGGTTCTTGGGCTGGCGCGACGGGATGGGCATCCACTACGCCTTGGTCTTTTCCGAATCGGTCAAGGGCGACGACAAGGCGCATGCATTGTCGATACAACGCTTGCACGCCGTTCGCGATGTGCTCACGCCGCTCAAAAAAGACAGTGTTGACATCCGCTACGGAGATGCGCTGCGAGACGAAGACCCGGCGGGACCGTTGGCCGCGATTCTGGATGAGGTGGAAATCGCCATTCAACCGGCTTGTGCCAAGACCAATACCTGCTGCCCGGTGCCGATCAGCAAGTAGCGCGAATCACCCCTCAGTAACGAAGCGCCGACAAAGAAAAACACCCCAGAAGCAGGACGTGAGTCCCACCTCTGGGGTGTTGTGTCAGTCAGCCTGGGGCCGAAGTCTTAGGACTTCTTGTTGGCGCGCATGCTGGCTGCGTTGGCGGCTGCCAAAGCGGTCATGTTGACCACGCGGCGGACGGTGGACGATGGTGTCAGCACATCGGCTGCGCCAGCGCCACCCAGCAGGATCGGGCCGATCGTGGTGCCTTGTCCGCCGGTCTGCTTGAGCACGTTGAACAGAATGTTCGCGGCGTCGAGGTTCGGGCAGATCAGCACGTTGGCCGAGCCGGTGAGGCTGGTTTCCAGCAGCGTGCCGTGGCGGACGCTTTCCGACAGGGCGGCGTCGCCATGCATTTCGCCGTCGCATTCGATGTGCGGTGCCAGCTTGCTGAACAGATCGCGCGCCTTGCGCATCTTCAGCGCGGATGGGCGGGTCGACGAGCCGTAGTTGGAGTGCGACAGGAAGGCGACCTTGGGAGGCAGGCCAAAGCGCTGCACTTCTTCTGCGGCCATCAGCGCGATCGATGCCAGTTCTTCGGCGGTCGGGTCTTCGTTGATGTAGGTGTCGGCGATGAACAGGGTGCCGGTGTCCAGCATCACCGCGTTCACGGTGGCCAGTTGCTGGTTGCCTTCCTTCAGGCCGAGGATGTCGCGCACGTGGCCGAGGTGGGCGTCGAACTTGCCAACCAGACCGCACAGCATCGCATCGGCATCGCCCAGGTGCACCATCAGCGCAGCGATGATGGTGTTGGAGCGGCGCACTGCGGCCTTGGCGGCTTCTGGCGTCACGCCATCACGGCCCATGAGCTTGTGGTACGCCTCCCAGTACTGGCGGAAGCGCGGGTCGTCTTCGGGGTTGCAGACCTCGTAGTCCTTGCCGGCTTGCAGGCGCAGACCGGCCTTGGTGATGCGTGCTTCGATGACGGCGGGGCGACCGATCAGGATCGGCTTGGCCAGACCGTCGTCGATGGCGACCTGAACGGCGCGCAGAACGCGTTCGTCTTCACCTTCGGCATAGGCCACGCGCTGGACGTTGGCCTTTGCAGCGGCAAACACGGGGCGCATGAACATGCTGGTCTGGTAGACGAAGCGGGTGAGGCTTTCGCGGTACGCATCGAGGTCTTCGATCGGGCGGGTTGCGACGCCGGACTCTTGCGCTGCCTTGGCCACCGCAGGTGCGATGCGCAGGATCAGGCGGGTGTCGAAGGGTGTGGGGATCAGGTAGTCGGGGCCGAACTTCAGCTCCTTGCCCTGGTAGGCGGCTGCTACTTCGTCGCTCACGTCTTGCTTGGCCAGTGCGGCGATTTCGCGCACGCAGGCGAGCTTCATGGCTTCGGTGATCTTGGTGGCGCCGCAATCGAGCGCGCCACGGAAGATGTACGGGAAGCACAGCACGTTGTTGACCTGGTTCGGGTAGTCCGAACGGCCGGTGGCCATGATGCAGTCCGGGCGAATCGCCTTGGCGAGTTCGGGGCGGATTTCTGGCTCGGGGTTGGCCAGCGCCAGAATGATTGGCTTGTCGGCCATGGTCTTGACCATGTCGGCGGACAGCACGCCGGGTGCCGAGCAGCCGAGGAACACGTCAGCGCCGTTGACCACATCGGCCAGCGTGCGCGCGTCGGTGGTCTGTGCGTAGCGTTGCTTGGATTCGTCGAGGCCACCGGGGCGACCGTCATAGATCACGCCCTTGGAGTCGACCATGTAGACGTTCTCGCGCTTGACGCCGAGACCGACCATCACGTCCACGCAGGCAATCGCCGCAGCGCCGGCGCCGGAGACGGCAACCTTGACCTTGCCGATTTCCTTGCCGACGAGTTCGAGACCGTTCAACAGGGCGGCGCTCGAGATGATGGCGGTGCCGTGCTGGTCGTCATGGAACACGGGGATCTGCATGCGCTTGGACAGCTCACGCTCGATGTAGAAGCACTCGGGGGCCTTGATGTCTTCGAGGTTGATGCCGCCGAGCGTGGGCTCGAGCGCGGCGATGATCTCGATCAGCTTGTCCGGATCGCGTTCGGCGAGTTCGATGTCGAACACGTCCACGCCCGCGAACTTCTTGAACAGGCAACCCTTGCCCTCCATCACCGGCTTGCCGGCCAGCGGGCCGATGTCGCCAAGGCCGAGCACGGCCGTGCCGTTGGTGATCACGCCGACCAGATTGCCGCGCGAGGTGTACTCGTGCGCCAAGGAAGGGTCGGCCTGAATGTCCAGGCACGGATAGGCCACGCCCGGCGAATACGCCAGCGACAGGTCGCGCTGATTGGACAGCGGCTTGGTGGGGGTGACGGAAATCTTGCCGCGCGAAGGATTACGGTGGTATTCGAGCGCGGCTTCCCGCAGTGCAGATTCAGCTGCAGACAAAGATTGGGTCATACGATTTTCACTACTAATCTAGGTGATTGGTCCAACTAGCTTACCCCAGTGCGACGCTTTGCTCATCTGGTCGAACCCGGATATCTGTTGTGACAAAAGAATACAAAAAGCCCCCGCGCTTTTCAGCGCAAGGGCTCGGTGTCAAGTTCCCTGGGTAAAGGATTCAGACATGCGCGCGTGCGACTTTTTCAGTGCGCATTGGCTTGAGACGCGGCGCGCACAGAAGCAGCGGTATCGCCTCTGGTGCCGTTGAAGAATATATTCAATAGTACAGCAGCAATGGAGGCCAGCAGAATTCCCGATTCAATGAGTGGGTGGATTGCGTGAGGCATCCACTGGCGGAAATTCGGTGCTACCAACGGGATCATGCCGACGCCGATGGACACGGCGACGATCATGGCGTTGTTGCGGTTCGTCTGAAAGTCCACGTTGCTCAGGATGCGGATGCCGGTGGCAGCCACCATGCCGAACATCACCAGACCCGCGCCGCCCAGCACCACGGTGGGGAGGGATTCGATCAGCGCCGCCATCTT
>CALMCS010000211.1 GCA_937862875.1 uncultured Comamonadaceae bacterium | reverse complement strand
ATCAGGTCGGCTTCGTCTTCGTATGGGCGGTCCGGCAGCTTGCCGGTGGTGAGGTACTGCCAATAGGTGTCCGCGCTGATCGTGCCGGCCATTACGCCTTTCAGCAGCTCGGCGAGCACCTGGGCGTCGACCACCGGGGTCACAAACTCAGGGTTCACCTTGAACTTGACCTGCTTGGGGTCGTAGCCCTTCCACTCGGCGGCGTATCGAAGGCCCTGCTCCACCGCCTCGGCCACAGTGATGACGATGCTGTGCAGCGTGGCGTGCTGGTCGTTCTGGCGTGTTTTGCGCGCCTCACCCGACTCAGTGCCCGCTACGTCCATGACCTTGGCACCGGCTTCGAGCGCGGCGTTTTTCTGGTCATCCATTGCCTTGCGGTTGGCTTCAATGCCGGTGCCCTTAAACTCCAGGTAGTCAGCTTTGCCGTTCGGGCCAAGGTCCCATGCTGCCGAAGGGCCAGTCACACTGAGCTCTACAGCCTCATCCAGGCCAGAAACCCACGGTTGCGGGTGGCTGGTCTGATGCAGAGAGCTGAAGTAGTCAGCGCTGATCTGGTAGGACTTCAACGCGGCACGCGCCATGGTCAGCAGTGGCACCTCGTCTACGTCTGGCGAGTTGTCAGTCGAGCCGCAGTAGATCACGGGCAGGTATGGCAGGCCTTTCACCAGACGGTTGTCAGTTCCTGTTGTGCCCAGCGGCTTTTCGTCCTCGGCCAACTCTCCGCCTTCATTCCGCACGGCGGTGTAGCAAACCCCGTTGAGCATGAAGAACTCACGGAACACCGTGTCGCAGTCATGGCTGTAGCGATCGTCGCCCTTCTTGCGAAACTCGCGGAACACCGAGAGGACCAGGTCTTGCCGGCCGCCTTGATCAGCAGTGTCCCAGTTGATGGCGTTGCGGGTGGCGTATGTCGAGAAGTAGGGTTCACCACTATCGTCAACGTTTACCACCAGTGGAACCCGGCCGTGGGAGATCGCCTGACGCACCATCCGGAAGAACAGCTGCTTCAGACCGAAGCCGTCGGCCGTAGCGTTGTCCTCCAGCCCTTTCAGCCCGGTGGGCAGCTCGATCTCCGGAATCAACCGGGAGACCAGGCCCATCATCGAACGCAGCGAGTCGCGCACCCAGTGTTCGTACTGGGCCCGGTTCGTGTAGTTCTCGTACAGGTACTTGTTACCCGCGCCATCCAGCTTTTCAGCCTCAACCATGCCGCTCGGCTTTGGTAGGTTGCGCTCGTTGCGCTTTACGGCGCACTCACCCTCGAGCGCGTCGTCCATCATCTCCCACTCGGCGATGTGCGCGTCGTAGTCGGGGTTTGTCGATTGCACTGGCATCAGGCCAAGCCTCCAATTCGGCGTGTTCCGCCTGTGCGTTTGATGCACGGCCACTCAACGTCGATGCAATAGCCGATCGCCGTGGTGATGTGCTGGTAGTCGTTTTTCTGGTCTTCCTGGAAGGTCGAACCCATTTGAAGCTGGACCGTACTCAGCCCCTTGTGACACCAAGGAGCGGTGACAGGGTTGATGAACAGGCTGGTTTCGCCTGAGGCGGTCAGGATCTTCGCCCGGACGGCGTTCTGCCGGTCCTTGATGGACGGGTGCGCCGGCTTGACCTTGCGCGTGTACGTCCAGCCATTAGCCTTGAGCACGCCCTCGATGTCGGTGTAGTCAGAAGCGTGGCCGTGCTTCTCGCCAGCCTTGCCCGCCGGGTCACCATAGATCAGGACGTGCTTATTTTTGTGGTCCTTGAATTTGTCCACGAACTCAGCAGCCGACTGCTTCGATACAGCGCTGATCAGCACGATCTCATCCAGCAGATAAAGGTCTTTGCCGTCGTTGCGCCGGACACCGATCGCAGATGACAGAGGCGTGAAGTTCTGGTCGTGCATCCACATCAGCTGCTCATGCGGCTCAATGGCTGCATTCGTGGTGTTCGCCTTGCTGTAATCCTCGTATATCCGGCCAGACGCCGTTTCGAACGATGCTTCAAATTCCTGCTTGAACTGCTTGGCCGACATGGCCCGCTTCATTGCATCCATTACGTCAGCCGGAAGAATCTCGGCCGATTTCCAATGGAACACGCGGAAGTTCGGGTCATTGCCCGACTCCGCCTGCATGCACAGGTCGTAGTAATGGTTCAGGCCGTCCGGTACCCCAAGCAGCCAGCACCAGGCCCGGTAATCCGGCATGGTCGGGTTGACGGTGTTCAGCGCCGGGAGAATGTTTGCCTCCCAGGCATCCGGCTTGATGTCCGCGAATTCGTCGATGCCTCCGCCGGTCCAGGGAATACCCTCAATTCGCTGCGGCTTGTCCAGGCCGATGACGTGAATCTCGCTGCCGTTGTCCAGGTAGATGATCAGGTCCGACTCGGACGGCCGGCGACTGTGCATGCAGCACAGCGTGAAGGCCTTGAGGTCATCCCAGAATATCTTCTTGGCCTGGGCGTGCGTTGGTGCGGCGGCGAAGTACATGCCGGTGTACGCCGATGCCTGCTTCACCACGAAGCGCTTGAAACGCTCAGTCTTGCCGCTACGACGACCAGCAGGCACCAGCGGGAAGCGAATGCCTTCAGACACAGCGGCCACCAAGGCGAGCTGCACCGGGTGATCCTTGAGCGGATACCAGCGGGACAGCTGGCGGTCCAGCATCAGGTTGCCAGTGTTCGCAATCATGACGGCAACCTCGCGATCAGGTCAGCCAGCAGCTGGGCGTTTGAGTTGCCGCCGCCCTTCTCTATCAGCTTGAGCTCGGCCTTACGCTTCTCGATCTCAAGCCGTTTGATTTCTTCATCCAGCGACTTATCAGGCTCAACTCGGCGATTGACATAGACGTCACCCGTCTCTTTGGCTGCCTGCTCGTAAAGTTGAGCAGTCAACGCCAGGTTTCGCATGTTCTCGGCCTTCTCAGCCATCCGCCCCAGCCCCCGAAGCCTGTAAGCGCGGTTGGCAATTGGGATATCGATCGTCTGGTTACGGAAGCGCTCTCTGGCGTCGTGGAACATCTCCACCCAGCGCTTGGCGAGAGTTTTGCTGCATCGCTTGGTAGGGTCGTGTGACTCCACCTGCTGGCGGCTCACTACGACGTTGAATTCTTGCTTGACGGCCTCTGCCACCTGGGAGGGTGTATCGAAGCAGGCCAGCGCCTGAACGATGAAGGCCTTCACCTCGCTGCTCAGGGCTGCCATAGGGTTGGGTTCCGTCTATTGCTGTCTATCCTCAGGCCAGCTTGAGCAGACAGGTTCCGCAAGCCCTCGATATGTTCAGTTTCCCC
>CALMCS010000210.1 GCA_937862875.1 uncultured Comamonadaceae bacterium | reverse complement strand
TCGGTGTCCGGCGCAACGACGGCAAAGACCTTTATCTGCTGGATGAGATCGTGCTGATCAGCGCCGTTTCGAAGCAATCAGCTGCTGAGTTCGTGGACAAGTTCAAGGATCACAAGAACAAGCACGTCCTGATCTACGGCGACCCCGCGGGCAAGGCTGGCGAGAAGCACGGCCACGCGTCTGACTACACCGACATCGAGGGTGTGCTCAAGGCCAATGGCTGGACGTACACGCGCAAGGTCAAGCCGGCGCACCCATCCATCAAGGACCGACAGAACGCCGTTCGGGCGAAGATCCTGACCGCCTCAGGCGAAACCAGCTTGTTCATCAACCCGGTCACCGCTCCCTGGTGCCACAAGGGGTTGAGTACGGTCCAGCTTCAAATGGGTTCGACCTTCCAGGAAGACCAGAAGAACGACTACCAGCACATCACCACAGCGATCGGCTATTGCATCGACGTTGAGTGGCCGTGCATCAAACGCACAGGCGGAACACGCCGAATTGGAGGCTTGGCCTGATGCCAGTGCAATCGACAAACCCCGACTACGACGCGCACATCGCCGAGTGGGAGATGATGGACGACGCGCTCGAGGGTGAGTGCGCCGTGAAGCGCAATGAGCGCAATCTGCCCAAGCCAAGCGGCATGGTCGAAGCAGAAAAGATTGACGGAGCCGGCAACAAGTACCTCTACGAGAACTACACGAACCGGGCTCAGTACGAGCACTGGGTGCGCGACTCGCTGCGGTCGATGATGGGCCTGGTCTCCCGGTTGATTCCGGAGATCGAGCTGCCCGCCGGACTGCAAGGGCTGGAGGACAACGCCACATCTGACGGCTTCGGCCTGAAACAGTTGTTCTTCCGGATGGTGCGCCAGGCCATTTCTCACGGCCGGGTGCCGCTGGTGGTGAACATCGATGATAGTGGCGAGCCTTACTTCTCGACCTACGCAACGCGCAACGCGATCAACTGGGACACCGCCGATCAAGGCGGCCGGCAGGACCTGGTCCTCTCGGTGTTCCGTGAGTTCCGCAAGAAGGGCGGCGATCGCTACAGCCATGACTGCGACACGGTGTTCCGTGAGTTCTTCATGCTCAACGAGGTCTGCTACACCGCCGTGCGGAATGAAGGCGGAGAGCTGGTCGAGGACGAAAAGCCGCTGGGCACCACCGGTACCGACAACCGTCTCGTCAAAGGCTTGGCCTATTTGCCCGTCATCTACTGCGGCTCGACTGACAATTCACCGGACGTAGACGAGGTGCCACTGCTCACCATGGCGCGGGCCGCGTTGAAGTCCTATCAGATCAGCGCTGACTATTTCAGCTCTCTGCATCAGACCAGTCATCCGCAGCCGTGGGTGTCGGGCTTGGATGAGGCGGTGGAGTTGAGCGTAACCGGTCCATCCGCTGCCTGGGATCTTGGGCCGAACGGAAAGGCTGAATACCTTGAATTCAAGGGCACCGGCATTGAAGCCAACCGCAAAGCCATGGATGACCAGAAGAACGCCGCGCTTGAGGCCGGCGCCAAGGTCATGGATGTGGCCGGCACCGAGTCGGGTGAGGCGCGAAAGACGCGCCAGAAC